>CAZVFU010000050.1:0-17183 GCA_964626595.1 uncultured Saprospiraceae bacterium | reverse complement strand
CTGCTTGAATACGCCCCTGTTTTGTATAGTCTTGATGGATGAGCGCCGGCAAAAATTCATCCGTGGTATCTTTATTGTACTGCTCCTCTACGGCAGACAGCAGGTCATCTGTGCTTTGCCCTTTTCCATGAACTAACAGGTCATATGCCTTTTGGGTGCGTTCCCACCTATGGTCTCGATCCATGGCGTAATACCGACCTATTACATCGGCCAGGTGGACGTGGTCTACACCTTCAATGCTTTTCAGCAAGCGCTTCAAAAAATTGTATCCACTTTTCGGATCCGTATCCCGGCCATCAGTAAAAGCGTGAATATAGACCGGCACATCCTGAGTTTTTAGGTATTCCACACAGTCCAATAAGTGATTGATATGCGAATGCACGCCCCCGTCAGAAACCAGCCCCATCATGTGAAAAGGCTTATCGTTTTCTTTGGCATACTGCAGAGCGTTTTGGAAAGCCTCATTTTCAAAGAAGCTGCCGTCTGCCAGTGCTTGATTGATCTTTACCAGATCTTGATACACAATTCGTCCCGCCCCAATATTGAGATGTCCTACTTCTGAATTGCCCATTTGGCCCTCCGGCAGACCCACTTTTTCACCGAAAGTAGTCAGTTCAGCGTTTGGATATTCCTTCATTAGTTTATCCATAAAGGGCGTTTGAGCCTGCCGAATAGCATCAGCTTTGGCTTGTTTTCCTAGTCCCCAGCCATCTAAAATCATCAAAAAAGCAGGTCGTTTCATAAGCGATACTTTATATCGTCAAAAGTACGAAGACCTAACACGAGTTGATGCGAAATGATGTGAGAAAATAGGAATTGAGATGTTCTTTTCTTTTTTGGGGGTATCCCTCGAAGCGCCCATCGGCTGCGCTCAGGGCCTCGCTGCGGCGCTCGAGGGTCGGGCTGCTCCAGGGTGCCGTCCTCGCGATCGCCAGGGCGATCCGCGAGGACCCTTCGGCCTTCCACATCCCTTACCCACTTTACTTGCCGGTGTAGGGTATGGGGTTGAGCATTTCTGAATGCATTGAATGAATCTGCAACATGGAATACGCAGGCACTTTATAAATCCTCGTACCTGCCGATTCCGAATAGGGCAAAATCATACTTTATGGGGTCGGTAGGGTCAAGTTTAACCAATTCCTCTCGCAATTCCAGTACGGCCTTCCAATCTCTCGTTTTTCTTTTCAATAAGCCCAAAGTTCGCGCTACGCGTTCGACGTGCACATCCAGCGGTGGACAGAGTTGGTCTGTTCGGATTTGATTCCAAAGGCCAAAATCAACTCCATTTGAGGAAGGGCGTACCATCCACCTCAAAAACATATTGAGTCGCTTACAAGTGGATTTTCGGGCGGGTGTGGCGATATGTTTTCTGGTACGCTTTGGGGCTTCGGGCAGACTAAAGAAGACATTTTGAAAGCCAATAAGCGCAGATTCAACCGTTTTATGCTCTGGTTTTAGATGCTGGCTGAATGCAGTTTCAAGACTGTCATTTTTTTGATAATAGTCTTTAAGAAACCGAAGAAAGTACAGCGTATCTACAGAATTGAATGTGCGATGCTTAAAAGTCATGAATCTTTCGACATGGGCGGGGGTGTGATTCACGATAAAGTGATGGGGCCGACCTTCCATAAGGTCAATGAGTTCTAAGCCTTTGTCGATGATCGTTTGTCGCCGTCCCCATGCCAGTATAGACACCCAAAAAGCAATGATTTCTACATCTTGCAAGGAATCAAATTGGTGGGGGAGGGCAATAGGGTCTTCCACGATAAAGTCAGGCTGCTCGTATTGCGCTGCTTTTTCGTTCAATAGCTGTTTACGAGCCGCTGCGGAGAGGGGCCTATGGGTGCGCATATCAAGAATTGAAAGTGACTTTCTTTAGTCCAGGGTTTGAGCGATCTCGATAATCTCATAACCTTCAATCATGTCTCCTACCTTGATGTCGTTGAAGTTCTTAACCGAGAGTCCACACTCTGTGCCGTTTTTGACTTCCTTGACGTCATCTTTATAGCGTTTTAGGGAGTCGACCTCACCTACGACGCCTTCCTTCGTTGGATAAATGACGATACCATCACGAATGACACGAATATTGGTATTCCGAGTAATTTTACCTTCTTGTACGATACAACCTGCGATCGTACCCACTTTGCTGATTTTGAAGATATCGCGAACTTCCACCTGGCATACAATTTTCTCCTCTTTTGTCGGCTCCAACATCCCTTCGATAGCCATCTTAATTTCTTCAATGGCTTCGTAAATGATAGAGTAAGACTTGATTTCTACGCCTTCAGTCTCTGCGAGTTTTCGGGCATTCATAGAAGGGCGTACCTGGAAGCCAATGATAATGGCATCTGAGGCCGAGGCTAATAGCACATCAGATTCAATGATCTGACCTACCGCTTTATGAATCACATTTACCTGAACCGTCTCCTGAGAGAGTTTGATTAAGGAGTCACTTAATGCTTCTATGGATCCATCCACATCACCTTTCACGATAAGGTTGAGTTCCTTAAAGGTACCGAGAGCTAATCGTCTTCCGATTTCATCTAAACTAATACGTTTGGATGCTCGGGTATTTTGTTCTCGTATAATTTGAGCGCGTTTCGTCGCAATTTGTCTGGCTTCCTGCTCAGACTCTGTGACTCTAAATCGTTCGCCAGCCTGAGGGGCGCCGCTAAGACCCAGGATTAATGCGGGTTGAGCCGGCCCTACTTCTTTTACCTTTTCGCCAATTTCATTATACATGGCCTTCACCTTACCGGCATGTTCACCAGAGATGATAGGGTCTCCCACGCGCAGGGTTCCTGTGAGGATCAATATGTTGGTAGTGTATCCACGACCTTTATCCAATGAGGCCTCGAGGACAACTCCGACAGCTTCTCTATCCGGATTGGCTTTAAGCTCAAGCACATCCGCTTCTAAGGTGATTTTTTCTACTAATTCCGGAATGCCTTCCCCCGTGATGGCTGAAATATCTTGTGATTGGTATTTTCCACCCCAATCTTCAACGAGATAATTCATTTGAGCCAACTCATTTTTAATGCGTTCCGGATCCGCTCCTGGCTTATCAATCTTATTGATGGCAAAAACCATGGGTACGCCTGCCGCTTCTGCGTGAGAAATAGCTTCTTTCGTTTGCGGCATAATACGATCATCTGCTGCGATAATGATAATCGCAACATCTGTAACCTTAGCACCACGTGCACGCATGGCAGTAAAAGCTTCGTGACCCGGAGTATCGAGGAAGGTGACTGTTTTACCTTCTTTTGAGGTTACTTCATATGCTCCAATGTGCTGTGTGATTCCTCCAGCTTCTCCGGAGGCTACATTTTTAGATCGAATATAATCCAGCAGTGAAGTTTTACCATGATCAACGTGCCCCATAACAGTAATGATGGGCGACCGTGGACTTAAATCTTCATCCTCGTCTTCAAAGACATCTTCTTCTTCTGTTTGCTCCTCGGCGGAGATGAATTCAACATCGAAATCGAATTCAGCGGCAACCAGCTCGATAATTTCCGCATCGAGTCGTTGATTGATCGATACGATAACTCCTAAGTTCATGCAGGTCGTAATGATATCCGTAGGACTCACATCCATAAGACTAGCTAAATCTGAAACAGAGACAAACTCTGTGACCTCGAGGTTCTTTTCCTCCTGCTGTTCGAGCTGTTCCTGTTCTTGAATTTCCTGCTCGCGTTGCTTCTCGCGGCTATCTTTTCTGGATTTAGATCGACGTGACTTTTTCCCTCCGGAAATTCGGGCCATAGTGGCCTTGATCTTTTCTTCGATTTCCTTTTGGGTGATTTCTTGAGGCTCTTCACGCCCTTTTCTTTTTCCTCCTTTTCCCCTTCGTTGTCCTTTGTTTTTGACGTTGGGAACCACTTTTCTGCGCCGGCGTTTTCGTTTGGGTTTGTCGCTGTCCTCTTCGGTTTTCTTTTTCTTTTTCTTTTTATCGAACTTTTTCAGATCAATTTTTCCCTGTACTTTCAGTCCTTTGAGGGTAGGCGCTTTCGTTTTATGAAGACTGTCCTCCTTTTCACCTTTCCCTTCGGCACTTCCGGTATCGGATTCACTGTCCGTTGCGGCTTCACCTTCTGTGGGAGATATAATTCCTTTCGGTGTTTTACTTTTTTCTTTCTCCTCTGATTTCTCCTCTTTTTCTTTTACTTCACCCGAATCTTTTTCTTGTTCTTTCTTTTTCTCTTCTTCTTTTTGGCTCGCCTCTTTAGCCTCCTCTTCCTTCTTTTTCTCTTCAGCCTTTTTCTCTTCCGCTTTTTTCTCTTCGGCCTTTTTCTTTTTACGCTCCTCCTTCTCTTTCTTTTCTTTATCGAGATCTATTTTACCAACGACTTTCGGTCCTTTTACGCGACGTTCATCCGTCGTTTTCTCATCAGATTTTGAGCCTTTATCAACTGGTTTCTCCTCAGCTGGTTTCTCTTCAGCAGACTTAACATCCTCTTTCTTTTGCTCAACCGACTTTTCAGGCTCTTTTGATTCAGGCTTGGTGCTTTCGTCTTTTTGAACCTCTTCTTTTTCTGTAGAGGGCTCCTCTGGTTTTGGCTTAGGTTCCTCTTCTTTAGCCTTGTTGTAGCCCAGCGTGATTTTATCCGCTTGTTCTTTTACGGAAATTGAACTTTCAAAGGCTCTCAAGAGCTCATCGTACATTTCATCGCTCACTTTGGCCGTAGGTTTGTTGTCAATTTCAAACCCATTTTCGTTTAAGTGCTCCACAATGGTAGCCACTCCGACGTTCAATTCCTTTGCTATTTTTACTAAGCGTTTCGCCATTCGTTTATTTTCTCCTCTTTCAGTTAGCGGATATATAATTCTTATACCCTAGTGATATTTAGATGCGCGAAGATATGCATTATAGTTCGTCTTCTTCAAATTCATTGATTAAGACTTGAAGGACCCCATCGATAGTTTCTACTTCCAGATCCGTTCTGCGTTGCAACTCTTCCCGCGTTAGATTCAATACGGACCGGGCAGTATCACAACCAATGTCTTTTAGTTGCTCAATAACCCACTCTTCAATTTCATCCGTAAATTCATCCAAGTCGATATCCTCAACTTCTTCCATGACATCATCTCTAAGGACATCAATTTCATAGCCTGTCAACCTTCCGGCTAATTTAATATTAGAACCGCCCTTACCGATTGCCAGAGATACTTGATCTTGTTCGAGATAGACTTTCGCGGTCTTATCTTCATCGTTCAGATCTATCCGGGATACTTTCGCCGGGGTTAAAGATCGTTGGATGAATAAAATATTATTGTTGGTGAAGTTGACGATGTCTATATTCTCATTCCGCAATTCACGCACAATGCCGTGAATACGAGAACCTTTCATTCCAACACAAGCTCCTACTGGATCAATTCGATCATCATAGGACTCAACAGCTACTTTTGCTCTCTCGCCGGGCATTCGAACAATCTTTTTGATTGTGATGAGCCCATCTTCGATTTCCGGAACCTCCTGTTCCATCAAACGTTCGAGGAACTGAGGTGCTGTACGGCTAACAATAACGGTAGGATTATTGTTCCTCATTTCTACTTCGGTAATGACACCTCTGACCATATCTCCTTTTCGGAAAAAGTCACCTCGGATGGTTTCCCTGCGAGGCATCACTAATTCATTGTCCGTGGCATCATCCAAAATTAGGATTTCGTGCTTGAGGATCTGGTGAACCTCACCAATAATCATATCCCCTACGCGGTCTGAATATCGTTTGTAAATCTCATCTTTTTCTAATTCCATTATTCGAGCGATGAGTGTCTGGCGCGCGGCCATAATCGCTCGTCTTCCAAAGTCGATCAAAGAAAGCTCTTCGTAGCATTCTTCCCCAACCTCATAATCGTCCTCTATGACGCGGGCTTCACTGATAGAAATCTGACTGTTTTGGTCTGTTACCTCTCCATCTGCTACAATTTCACGAACGCGCCACATCTCTAAATCTCCTTTCGAGGTGTTAACGATAATATCAAAATTCTCGTCAGAACCGTACTTTTTCTTGATCAGGGTTCGAAAGACATCTTCCAATACTTTCACCATCGTGGGCCGATCGATATTCTTTCCGGCCTTGAATTCATTAAAGGTTTCGACCAAATTCATATATGTAATAGTTTATCTCTCATGATTAAATAGCAAGCTTGACCCGAGCCGTTTGTATAGCTGAAAAAGCAATCTCACTTTCAATTTTCTTGCGAATTTTTCGCTTTCCTTCTTTTTCTACAATTCGGCGTTCAAGCAATATACTGTCTTCTAATACATCCAGCAAACGACCATCGAATTTTTCTCCGTCCGTAAGCTTTATCTCTAATTTACGCCCGATGTGTTTGCCGTACTGACGAAGAAGAATTAGGGGTCTCCGGGCACCGGGGGAGGAGACTTCCAAAATATAATTCTCTTTCACCAATGGAGATTCATCCAGATCCTCTTCTAAAAAACGGCTTATCTTTCTACAAGTTGAGAAGTTGACCCCGGTATCACAATCGATGTACACTTCAATTTTTCTACCACGCTGCACTTCCTTTACTTCCACACAGAAACAACTCTCGTATTCGCTCTCTTTGAACTTTTCCTCTAATTTTTTCTCTATGTATTCTGCTGCGGTCATCATCTAATTGCATAAAAAAAAGGGAACTTACCCGCTCCCTTCTCCCTAAATTCCCCACAAAGATAGTGTTTTTCTAATGGTCATGCAAGGATTTTGGCGAACCAGATGCATACACCTGAATAAAAACTGAGTAATACCGGATATATTTAATTTAGACCGTACAAGAATCACAGAGTAGAATGCCACTTGCTTCTTTTTGGATCTTATGCTTTATAATATCTTTGCAGATCGTCTCTTTGAATAGAAACTCATTTAGACTATGTGCAGCAGCTAATTCAATCCTATGAAAAAAGATCCAAACCCATTGACCCTCGCTTTTGAGCAGCTTTCTAATCGGCTTCCAGCTGTTCCGCAGGCTGCTTTCGTATTGGGAACTGGCCTGAAAGGACTGGTAGATGAGCTGGAGGATCCCCTTCGAATACCCTATGATGAATTTCAGGACCTCCCGAAGCCTACTGCACCATCCCACGGGGACGCATTTTTCTTTGGTTACCTGGATAAAAGGCCAGTAATTATGATGGCAGGGCGCTTTCATTTCTATGAAGGATATAGTATGAAAGAGTTGACTTTTCCGATTCGATTGCTTTGTTTGTTTCCTATTCATTTTATTTGGATATCGAATGCAGCGGGCAGTGTTAACCCGGATATGAAAACAGGAGATCTTGTTTTTATTCGTGATCATATCAATATGATGCCAGAGCATCCCTTGCGTGGTCCTAACGACAATGTTTTGGGTCCTCGATTTCCGGATATGCTTCATACCTATGACCCTAAATGGAATGCTGAGGCTTGCGATGCAGCTCCGAAATTTGGTTTGCGCGCTCATGAAGGAGTATATTGGGCCTGGGCTGGCCCTTCTTTGGAAACTCCTGCAGAATATAAAATGATTCAGCTTTTGGGAGCTGATCTTGTGGGCATGTCAACAGTGCCGGAAGTGCTTGTGGCAAAACATATGGGCCGAAAAGTAGTTGTAACTTCTGTGGTGTCGAATGTTTGTTATCCGCCGGAAGCTATCCGCGAAACTACCGCTGAAGATGTTATTCAGGCAGTAGAAGCTGTTTCACAACCCTTGCGAAAATTAGTTCGACACCTGACTAATCGGTGGTTATAATTATCATATCCGATGACAATAAAGATTATATGACAAAAAATAAATCTACGGCTATTCATGTCGTCAATGCTAATGAGAATAATCTGAAACAAGTGGATGTCGACATCCCCCATTATCAGATGACAACCCTTACTGGAGTAAGTGGAAGTGGAAAGTCCTCCCTGGCTTTTAATACGATATATGCAGAGGGTCAACGTCGATATATGGAAACCTTTTCTGCCTACGCTCGACAGTTTATCGGAGAAATGGAGCGGCCTGATGTTGAGCAGATCACAGGATTGAGCCCGGTAATATCCATTGAGCAAAAAACAACAGGAAACAATCCCAGGTCTACCGTGGGAACGATTACAGAAATTTACGACTTCCTGAGGCTCTTGTATGCGCGAGCAGCAAAAGCATACTCTTTTGACACGGGAAAAGAAATGGTGCAGTATACCGAAAAGCAAGTCTTAGAGGAAATTACCGAGCGTTTTGAGGGCGAAAAAATTGCTGTTTTGGCTCCTCTGGTAAGATCACGGAAGGGGCACTATAGGGAACTATTCCAACAAATAAAAAAACAGGGCTATACTAAAGTTCGCGTAAATGGGGAGGTTCAGGATATCGAACCGGATATGGCTTTGAGCCGCTACAAAACCCATGATATCGAGGTGATTATTGATCGCTTACGCGTCGAAGATTCCAAGTTGCCCCGTCTCAGTCGTGCATTGCAACTGGGTTTCAAAATGGGACAAGAGATGATATATGTGTTGGACTGGGAGAGTGGGGACGTTAAAACCTACTCTAAACAACTCATGGATGCTGATTCGGGGGTGTCATACGAAAGACCTTCGCCCAATACCTTTTCATTCAACTCTCCCTACGGCAGTTGCTCAACTTGCAAGGGACTTGGCGTCCTACCCGATGTGGATTATGAAAAAGTGATTCCCAATGATGAAAAATCTATAAATGAAGTCGGTATAGTGCCTTTTGGCGAAGTGCGCAAAAATCAAACCTTTGAACAACTTCGAAAGATCGCGAGACATTACAAATTTAGCTTTGCCACACCTGTAAAGGAAATCCCACGGGAGGCATTGGAGACTATTTTGCATGGCAGTAATACTTTGGTATTAACCCGCTCCCGAAAATCGGGGAGTGATTATAGTATGGATATTGCTCAGGAAGGACTCATCCAGATTATTCGGGACACCTATGAATCGACCTCATCAGAACACCTACGGTCATGGGCAGAAAATTTTATGACACTACAATCATGTCCGGATTGCCACGGATACCGTCTGAAGAAAGAGTCGCTCCACTTTAAAATGCATGATAGTCATATTGGGCAGCTCGCTCATATGGATTTGGACCAACTCTACGACTGGTTAGATGAGTTGCCGAAGCACCTGACAGACCGACAACTCAAAATCGGGCAAGAGGTGCTCAAAGAAATACAAGTACGACTTCACTTCATGATTCAGGTGGGACTGGATTATCTGGCATTGGATCGGCCGGCAAGGACGCTCTCGGGTGGAGAGGCTCAACGGACGCGCCTGGCCACCCAAATTGGGAGTCAACTCACGGGGATAACTTACATTTTAGATGAACCGAGTATTGGATTGCACCAGCGTGACAACCATCGCCTTATTGATGCCCTTAAGGATTTGGCTCGCATGGGGAATACGGTAATAGTGGTCGAACACGATAAAGATATCATGTTGGCTTCGGATTATTTAGTGGATTTAGGACCCGGCGCGGGCAAAAATGGTGGAGAAATCGTGGCTGAAGGGACGCCAAAGAAATTTCTGGAACAAAACTCCGTGACCGCGCAATATCTAAACGGAGATAAAGAAATTGAGTTGCCGGAAAAACGCCGTTCCGGATCCGGAGAGGTTCTGCGTTTGAAAGGAGCAAAAGGGCATAATCTAAAAAATGTAGATTTAGAAATCCCACTGGCTTGCCTCATTGCAGTGACAGGAGTAAGTGGTAGTGGAAAATCATCTCTTATTAATGAAACACTATACCCCATTTTACGAAGGCACTTCCACAACTCAACCCAGATTCCGTTGACCTATGAGAATATAGAGGGTTTGGAGCATATTGATAAAGTGATCGAAGTCGATCAGTCTCCTATAGGTCGTACGCCCAGATCGAATCCGGCTACATATACCAAAGTTTTTACAGATATCCGGAAACTCTTCTCTGATGTACCTGAAGCTAAAATTCGAGGCTATAAACCCGGCCGCTTTTCATTTAACGTCAAAGGAGGACGCTGTGAAGTATGCAAAGGGGGTGGAAAGCGGTTGATCGAGATGAATTTCTTGCCAGATGTTTACGTGGATTGTGAGGAGTGCATGGGCAGGCGGTACAACCGGGAAACTTTGGAAGTGATTTACAAAGGCAAAACGATCTACGATGTGTTGGAAATGTCTGTAGACGAGGCGGTGGAGTTCTTTGAACCGATTCCAAAAATTTACCGCAAGCTAAAAACGATACGAGATGTGGGACTCGGGTACATTACGCTTGGGCAGTCTGCACCGAGTTTATCTGGAGGAGAAGCTCAACGAGTCAAGTTGGCTGAAGAGCTTTCGAAGAAGGATACAGGTCAAACCCTTTATATCCTGGACGAACCATCTACAGGTCTTCACTTTGAAGATATTCAGTACCTCTTGCGAGTTGTTCAGAAGTTGGTCGACAAAGGAAACACGGTAATCATAATCGAACATAACTTGGACATCATTAAAGTGGCAGATCACATTATTGATTTGGGCCCGGAAGGAGGTCGCAGAGGTGGAAAAATACAATTCTCAGGTTCACCGGAAAACCTAATTCAGAATATGGACAATTCAACCGCTAAATTTCTAAAATCAGAACTTCAGGCGCCGGCCCAAACTACATCTTAAATTTCAGGACAGGTGCCTGCTGAAACCGAAAACTTTCTCTCAATTATGTACCTTTGGGCTCGGCTCAGGCGTTGGTAAATCAGAAAAACAATTATGGTTCATTTCTTTCGAAAGATTTCTCTGGTCATCACTACGGTATGTATTGCATTCTCGCTTTCATTCTCTCAAGATGAGAATAAAGGCTGGGAAGTGGGTGGTCGGATTGGCCCATCCCTATATTTTGGCGACCTCAACACTGATTTTGATCTTACCCGACCCGGACTTATGCTGGGTTTGGGCACACATTATAATCTGAATAATCGGCTTGTGCTGGGATTCATGGTCAACGGCGCCCGAGTGTATTATAGAGACGATTACTCGACAAACCTTTTTCAGCAAGCTCGCAACTTAAGTTTTCGAACAGATATTTATGAGTTGGCAGCTCGAATGGAGTTCAATTTCCTCGAGTATATTCATGGGGATATCGATCATGGGGTAACGCCCTATTTGCATGGGGGCTTTTCAGCCTTTTATTATCGTCCGTCGGCTGAGTTAGATGGTGAAAGATATGCACTTCGCTCTCTGGGAACGGAGGGACAGCCACCAGGAGAAGAGTACTTTTATCTTTCTTTAGGGTTTGTCTATGGCGCCGGATTGAAAGTCGATTTGAATTATAGATGGAGTATTCAAATTGACTTAAGTGCTCGATTATTGGCTACCGATTATATTGATGATGTGAGTGGAACATACGCCGGAGCCGACGAAATTAGAAGTTTGCGCGGAGCAAATGCAGAAGTGGCTGTTATCCTGGCCGATCGAAGTATACCCAACGAACAGTTTCCACAAATTGGTGAACCTGGTCGCCAACGAGGTAATGGTAAAAACAATGATTCGTTTGCCTTCCTTTCGATTGGGGTTTACCGATACTTTGGTTACATGCGCTGTCCCAAAGTGTCTCCACTACATTAAATTGATATGGTTCAAAGTTATAAATTCCAGTTGCCACCTAAAGAACGGGGGTTTCATCTGATTACAGACGAAATCGAACGCCACCTGCCTCCCTTATTTGAAAAAGGTCTCCTTCACCTGTTTATTTGTCATACTTCAGCCGGAATCACCTTGAATGAAAACGCAGATCCGGATGTCCGGCATGACTTCGAGCTTTTTTTTGACCGGATTGCTCCGGAACATCTTCCGGGCTTACGACATACGCTGGAAGGTCCGGATGATATGCCGGCTCATATAAAAGCCAGCTTGCTGGGTCACACGGTTAGTATTCCCATTAGTGACCATCAACTTTTGTTGGGGCGATGGCAAGGTGTTATTCTAGGAGAGTTTCGAAACCAGGCACCAGGTCGGACGCTTGTGGGGACTCTTATGAGCTAAGCGAACCTGTAGATTTTTTGCCTCAAAATGATTGGTGCGGTCATGACTGGGATTTCCAGGCTGTTGTTTTCGAAGTAATCAGACATTGCATCTTGCAATCCTGTAAAATAGGAGGTTTTTATCTACCCCTGCAGAAAGGCAAGTTGGTTTATGCCATTCATCAAAGTCGTTGTTGGGGGGCTCCGTCTTAATATTAGTATTCGATATTCGGGGAGCGGGATAAATACCTTAGCTGAAGTGCTTCAAACGGCGAATTTCTTCCTCTCGCAAAGAGCGAACATAGCCACGACCTAAACCTTTTTTGGTGAGTCCGGCGAGAATGACGCGATCCAACTTTATCACGCGATACCCCAGATGATCAAAAAGTCGTCTAACAATCCGGTTTCGGCCGATGTGCAATTGTACACTGACCCAGGTTTTGGGTTTTCTCGCTATGTAGTTTGCAGCGTCCACTTGCGCATAGCCATCCTCTAATGTGAGCCCCGCACGTAAGCGGTCGAGATCGGCGGGTGCAACCTCCGTGTGCAATTCCACCTCATATACTTTTTGAATTTCGTGTGAGGGGTGCGTAAGTTTCTTTGCCAGATCACCATCATTAGTCAGCAGTAATAAGCCGGTCGTGTTTCGATCTAATCGGCCAACGGGAAATATACGTGCATCCGTCATTCCGCCAACGATATCCATGACCGTTTTCCGACCCTGTGGATCGTCCTTGGTCGTAATTACATTTTTAGGCTTATTCATGAGAAGATAGACTTTTTCTTCTTCCAGTTCAATTTGCTTTCCGTTGTATTCTACGACATCTTCGGGCTGAATTAAAATGGCTGGATTTTTTTCTACCTCTCCATTGACGTGGATTTTTCCAGACTTGACCCACTCCGCTGCTTTCCGGCGAGAGCATAGGCCGCAGTGCGCAACAAATTTATTGAGTCGCATACCATCAGGTCGCTCAGAATTTTCGGGTGGTTTAGAATGGGGCATCGGTATCGTCTTCGTCGTCATTCATTCGAGAAGCTACCGTAATAATGGAGTCTGAACCGCTCGCCGCGCCCGGATTAAAGCCATCAAAACCGGAGTCTTCCCATTCTTCAAATCGAGTATATGGGCCAATGAAGCGAACGGGGACATTCGCGGTAGCTCCATTTCTATGCTTGGCAATATGAATTTCTGTTTTCTCTTCCTCGCCGGGCTCAGCTTGCTCGTAGTAGTCGGCCCGATATAAAAATATGACCATATCGGCATCCTGCTCAATAGCACCGGATTCTCTCAAATCTGATAATTGCGGCCGTTTGTCGGGTCGGCTTTCTACTTGCCGTGACAATTGTGAAAGAGCAATAACGGGCACATCCAATTCTTTCGCCATGGCTTTTAAGGCTCGGGATATCTTACTGATCTCCTGCTCGCGATTTCCGCTCTTGTTATCCATACCTCCACTCATCAATTGTAAATAGTCAATGATAATCAACTGAATATCGTGTTGCATTTTCAGACGTCGACACTTGGCCCGCAACTCAAAAATGTTAATCTGTGGGGTGTCATCAATAAAGATATCTGAATCGGAAAGACGTTCGATCGATCGATTCAACTTTGTCCAATCCGTGTCAGTCAGGTCCTTTGCATCCCGAATTTTATTGGAGGGAATGCTGGCATCCATTGATAATAGCTTGTTTGTCAGCTGCAGGCTCGACATCTCCAGTGAAAATACAGCAACGCCCTGTTTATGGTCCATAGCCGCATTCTTAGCCAAAGCCAGCGTAAATGAGGTCTTACCCATACCGGGACGGGCTGCCACTATAATTAAATCTGATTTCTGCCAGCCAGAAGTGACTCGGTCTACCACTGTAAATCCACTCGGAACACCTAAATTATCTGCCCCCTCTTCCGCCAGTTTTTCCATTTGCTTCCGCGCCTGGATAACCAGCTCCTTGATGGCAGCATAAGATCGGTTCAAGTTATTCTGTGTAATGTTAAAAAGTCCGGTTTCGGCCTCGTCTAATAACTCAAAAACATCCTTCGTCTCGTCGAATGACTTGTTGATTACTTCCGTAGAAACCCGAATTAGTTCTCTTTGGATATGCTTCTGAACAATGATTCGGGCATGATACTCAATATTGGCCGAGGAGGCGACCTTGTTTGTCAAGTCTACCAGATAGTGAGGAGACTCCAGCTGATCCATCTCTCCGGACTTCTTCAAAGCCTCATAAACGGTATGCAAGTCGACCGGTAGCGTCTGTTCAAATAACGTAATCATTGCTTCGTAAATCACTTGATGCGCAGGCAGATAGAAGCTTTCCGGACTGAGGTAGTCCATCACTACGGTTAGCGCATCGCGGTCGATGAGCAAAGCACCTAAAACGACTTGTTCCACAGGAACAGCTTGAGGTTGTACTTTGCCCAAATTTAGCCCATCCGGACTGTCTTTACGCAAGGGCTTAATGTGTCCCGTATTCTGATATTTCTCTAGCTTATTTTGCGATTTGCCCATTCAATATGATTCTCAGCGATTTCTGCGATTAACTCGAATGTAAAACTAATATATCCACATCAATTGCGCTCGATAAATATATTTTTTCGACCTGAATAACTTGTGAATAAGTAGCGAACCTATATGAATAAAATGTGCAAAAGTGTTTGCAAGTTCCAATCTCTTCACTTATTTATAAAATTTATATATCTGAAAATATAGGATGTGTTTTACGGGCCCTAGCAAACGGTTAGATTTTTCTTTGTAACCCACGGCTATAATAAACATATGATAAATATAATTTATATTTAAATATGTCATATGTCTGTACAAGCAAATAAAGCGTTTTGGCAGATCGATCGCAAAATCCTGTTAATATATACTTAACATTATCTTTTGAGCCCGTTTCGGGTTGGTAAAAAGTAAATTTATTTGTATTAGTTAGGGGAGACAGAGCTTTTTTTCAACAGATCTCGGGCTGCTTTTCTTTCAGATACCTGACTTCGCTGTTCCTCAAGCTTTTTTTGGAGCGCTTCCTGTTCGCTCTCATTATCTACAATGTTTTTTTCGTTTTCTTCAATCTCCTCGTACGCCTTTTCAATGCGCTTCTCATAATTTTCTTTTCGACTTTCCAGTCGGCTGAGGTCTCTTTCCATGTCCTCCAGTTTTTCTTGAGCTTCCTCTAATGCTTTCTCAGCGCGATACTGTCTCATGGCTAATTGGAAATGGTCTAAAAGATCTTTTAGCTCAGCTTGCGCTTCTTCTTCTCCCCAGAAATCTGGAAATTCCTCACCCCGACGAACCCAAATCTTTACACGGATGGCCGTATCGACCTTTTCTGCCTGCATAAACAGGTCTGTACCGAACAGGGTCGACACTTCCTGCCCCTTTACGTCTTCGGCGAGATATTCCTTTGGGCGACGGCTACTACGTTTGACTTTCAATGATCGCTCATCCATAAAATCTTGCCAAACCTCTTCGACTTCTTTTTCATCTTCAGAGACGACATCGAACCAAATGCCATTTTCTACACCCTCTGACATTTTCATGAGTTCGTACTGATATTGCGCAGCCAGAAAAGCTGGTGCCAATAAAATCCCTATTCCAATTATAATGTGATATACTAATTTCATACATACTAAGGTACGAAACAATCTGTTATCCCGCCAATGGCAAATTCTACAAATCGTAGTTCACGGATACCTGCGGACTTTTCGCTCGTCCCTGACAAGTCAGCACATAGCCTTCTTCTTTTTCTTCTTCAGCCAGGGCAAAATCCACATCCATTTCCACCTTGCCGTCCAGCACTTTCGCCATACAGGTCGCACAGGCTCCGCTGGTACAAGAGTGCGGAGCATCCACACCTTCATCTATGAGCGCATCTAAAATTGTTTTATCTCCCATCACAGAAAAAGAGTGCTCTTCCCCGTCTAGCACCGCCTTCAATGTCCAGCTGCCTTCTTCCTCAGCCGCTTCTGCGCGATCCTCAGCGGTTTGAAAGGACTCCACATGAATATGTTTGGAGGGTATACCTGATTGTTTCCAATAATCATGGATATCCTGATTCAGTGATCCGGGGCCACATACATAATAGTGCGCCTCAAAACTGCGGTGGTCATTGCGCTTCATCCATTTCGCCACCTTTTTCGTATCAATGCGACCGTGCCAGGGTTGAGAATCATCTATTTTAAAAATATTCCATTTGGGACGATCGACACGAGAAAATACATCTTTAATATAGAGTTGACCTTTATATTTATCCGCCAACGCCTCCAACTCATTTTTAAAAATGACATCTTCCTCATTTCGGTTCCCATAGAGTAAATGAATTTGGCTCTTGGGCTCCGCTTCCAAAAGATGTTTAATCAGCCCAAAAATAGGCGTGATGCCACTACCTGCAGCTACAAAATAATGATATCGCCGCTCATTTGATTTCGTTTTTACCGTAAAGCGGCCCTCTGGTGGAGCGCACTCAATTTCATCGCCCGCCTGCAGAGAGTCCACCATTTCTGTTGAAACCTTACCCCCTTCTATTTTTTTCACTGTTATCCGAAGCCCCTCGTCCAAAGTGGGGGAAGATAAGCTATATGAGCGCTCTTCCACATTGTCACCCATTTCCAGTCTGACATTTAGGAACTGTCCCGCTTCAAAATCGAACGCATCTCCAGCCTCCTCAGGCACTTCCAATTCAATAGACTTAGCAAGGGGAGTTTCTTGTTTCGTATCCTTCACTCGTAATTTATACCATGTTGACATACATACATTTTAATATTGTTAACAGCCCCGCGAAAATATAGTTTTCCTGGCAATTTAGCGGTATCTCCTTTTTTAATTTTTGGGCGTGCCTCCGTCCTCGGTAGCGCCTCGCGCTATTCGTGACGGAGTCGCTACGCTATGGGGCTCGTTCGGGTTATCGGCCTCTGTCCTCGAGATCGCCGCTGGCGCTCCTCGGGACTCCGGCCGCCTCACTCGGCCCGCTCGCCAGCCTATGCCCGACGAGCGGTCTTTCACCCCGCCGCATCGCTCACGCGAAAGGCTTTTATTGTTGACCGGAAGGTGCAGCTCAACTCAAAGTTTATTTTCGATTAGATGAATTAGGCATAGCATATGTGCTTCTGGAAAGCCATCCGGCTCAAATGATAACCTGATTTACCAATCCTTTGTATGACTTCAGGTAGCGAACAATTGAGGTTTTAATCACTAAGGTTTGATTTCCGGAAGAATTCTTGACCACTCACTTTCCCTAG
>CAZVFU010000049.1:0-17486 GCA_964626595.1 uncultured Saprospiraceae bacterium | reverse complement strand
CTCCACCACCTACGACGGCAACATCCATACCTTTATAGAAAAAACCATCGCAAACCGCACAGGCTGAAACGCCTTTGTTCTTAAGACGATCCTCAGACTCTAGTCCCAGCCACTTTGCAGAAGCACCCGTTGAAATGATAACCGAATGAGCTTGATATGTGGTACCATCTTCAGTAGTGATCTTGTGAACTGGGCCACTAAAGTCGACCTCTGTTACAATTTGGTATATTACCTTTGTTCCAAAGCGCTCTGCTTGTTTTTTAAAATCTTCCATCATCTGTGGCCCTTTGACTCCCTCGGGATATCCGGGATAGTTTTCCACATCGGTGGTAATCATCAATTGCCCTCCGGGCTCTTGTCCTGTGAATACTACGGGATCCATATTTGCTCTCGCAGCATAAACTGCTGCCGTATATCCAGCGGGTCCGGATCCAATAATTATGCACTTATGTATATCTGCCATATATGTTTGTTTTGTTCAAAATTACAAATTTATCCTGCCTTCTCATGCAATTTCCAATGATTTATCAGTCGCAACACCAGTTCTTTCTGTGTTAACATATCGACTCGAATACAGGCATGAGCCGCACTATACCCTGACATACGCTCTTGAAAAAGAATCCTTACATTTTTTGAACCCAAAAGAGGTCTATTCTCAAAAGTTGACTGGGATGTAAGGAAGCTGTTTTGCTGAAGGCATACTAATAGCCCATGATTTTTTACTAAAGGGATCAGGGCATTGTTCATCAGTGTTCCCCCACCCAAACTAACTACAACTGGGGGCGTATAGTTGTAAAGAATTGATGAAAGAAGGTCTGTCTCAAGTTTCCGGAAATACGCCTCCCCTTTTTTATCGAAAATATCTGCTACACTGGAGTTCTCATACCTCTCTATTTCTCTATCCAGATCAAGGGATGGAATTTGGAGCCTCTCCCCCACTTTGTGACCGTAATACGTCTTTCCGACCCCCATAAAGCCCGTCAGAAAAAGGAAGGAAGAAAAGGATTCAGATCTGTTCATTTGGATTGTGTTCTCTTCGATATAGCTCAATGGCAAATCATCTATTATATATTACCCAAAGAGACTGAGAACAAGATACTTAACCGCCGATACTTGACAAAGCTTCCCTATGTAAACAAAAAAATCAATATTTGATTACCTTTGTAGCAGCAAAAATGAGATTTATGAGATTTGGAATAGGATTGGCGGTACTTGCGATTTTTGTTTTTGCCTGTTCATCTGAAAATGGTGAACGAGTAGAAACAGAGCGCAGTACGCGACTAGATGAGTTTATACGAATCCCAACAGACGAAGAAGGAAAAGTGGACCCGGAGGAAATGCCACGAATTCAATTTGCGGAGGATCATTTTAAGTATGATACACTGCAGGAAGGCGAGCAAGTCGAACATTCCTTTACATTTACAAATACGGGGGCATCAAGTTTACTGATCTCCTCTGTGAAGTCGAGCTGTGGTTGCACTGTAGCAGACTATCCTAAGGAACCGGTTGCCCCGGGTGAAGAGGGAGAAATTCTCGCCACCTATAATTCAAATGATAAGGAAGGGCCACAAATTAACGAAATCACCATTTATTCAAACGCATATCCCAGTCAGCACAGTTTAACCTTATCCGGTGTGGTGCTGCCCAAGGAATAAATCGAAAAAAATCTGAACTATGTTAGAGTTTTTACAAGCTTCATGGCCGCTTTTGGTAGCTGTTCCCGTTTTTTACCTATTTATTATTCGGCCTCAGATCAAGAAGCAGAAAAATCAAACTTCATTTGAAGAAAGCCTGGAAAAAGGACAGGAAATTGTGACCAGTAGTGGAATCATTGGTCGGATTAATAAGATAGAAGACACGACAGTCCACATTCAGGTGGATAACAAAACCTTTCTGAAAGTGACCCGACCTTCTATTTCTAGAGAGATGACAGAACAGTATCGGGAAGCAGAGGAAAAGCAGAAAAAATAACAGTGAGTTGGAAGGCATTTTTTGAAAAAGATCGAAATATCCTCATTCTCTGTATATGCCTCTCTGCCATTATTTGGATTTTCAATCGCATGTCACAAATAACACGGTCGACAGTTGACGTGCATGTAAAAACTGAAATTCCCAACCAATTTGTACTTTCAGAACAACCCGTGGACCGGATTCGAGTGGGTGTTGAGGGTACGGGTTGGCAACTACTTCGATTATTTCGACAAGACCGAATTCGCTTGCATGTAAAGCCAGGCAAGTCAACTGCTCAACAAGCCTGGAGTAGTGATCAACTGCGTCTTCGAATGAGCGATCTGCCCACATTTAATGAGGTGCAGATCGTTAGTGTAAACCCGGCACGAGTTTCTCTTTCTCTCGACTCGGCGGAACAAAAAATCATCCCGATCGAACTGCCGTATGATATTGAATATACGAAGGGATATTCCAATACACGTCCTTTAGAAATCAGACCGAAAGAATTGCATGTCTCGGGGCCGAGAAAGAAGGTCAGAAACCTACAGAAATGGACATTAGATAGTCTCATCTTGAAAGACGTTCGAAATAGTTTAGTCGATTCGATAGACCTTACAAAATCTGACAATTATGAAAAAGTCTATCAGATCACTCCTTCTGACCTTGCCTTCAGTTTGTCGGTCAGTGAGTTTACAGAATTGAAAAAAATCTGTCCCATACAGTCTCCGGCTGATTCCATTTCTCTATTTCCTCGTCGAACAGTCATTCGAATGCGTGTACCCACTTACAAGTATAATGAAGCTCAGGACTATACGATTGATTTGGGTATTGATTTAGAATTGGGATCCGATGGGTCAAATGTGCCCATACGAATAGAAAAAGCATTGCCGTACTGGATGAAAAACATTCGTATCTCACCCTCCACGGTAGACTATCTTATCCTCGACAGCTTGACTGCTGAATAGTTTAGATAAGATAAAATGGATCTCGGAGGGATCAATATAAATGATTTTCCCATGGAAGATCGTTGCTGATTTTATTATTTTAATTGAGTCCACACCTAAATGGACAGGCTTAAGTTATTCCACTTTATGTCCCTTCTACCTGAATCATTGCTTAATCAATATGATCTTCGCTTCGCGATCAGCTGATCCTCTGGCATGGAATATATACGTTCCTGCCGACCAGCTTGAGGTATTCACTCTCATCTCATTTCCTCCGATTAAAAGATTACCTTCCTGGACCTGTTTTCCATTTGTTCCGTAAACCATGAAAGGAACACCTTCCCAGGACGTAGGATATCGGATAACAAAGTGATCCGAAAAAGGAACAGGATAAATAAGGGGCTGGTCATCTGATTGAGCCTCTACAACTGCGGATCGCCCGCCGGCAAGCGGTACGACCGCTACAGGCTCTAATTCACAAGTATCACCGCAATTATTCCAAAACCTCACCTGGATACCGCTATATTTATTCCACTCCTGAAGTGGAATACTTAGAAATTCGAAGAATAAGCCCGCAATCTCATTTCCTTTGCGGTTCTTATGCCCCGATGCTATAATTTTGCAAGGCGACCCTACACTGGGCTGACGTGGTATACCACAAATTTCATAATCATATCGCTGTACTTCACACTCTGCCTCTCCATTATAGCGGGTTCCAAATGGAACTCGAACCGATAAAGGCAAGTACACCCGGCCGTTAAATTGCTGAGGTGGAATCGGAGGTTGATACTGATATGTATTCACTTCAAAGTGCATACACATCAAGCCCGGCATTCCCACACACATATCGAGTTGCGAGCGGCTCAATCTGATAAAAATAGATATCTCGCATTCATTGCCATTCTCATCACAAAAGATCATGGTTCCCGGAATAATATATTTCCCCGTTGCCGGATCGCGCTGCAAAACATCGGGATTGGGAATGTACAGCATTCCCTTAAACTTGACTACGCCGCCAAATACAGAAAAGTACTCGTAATCGATTTCAATACCGTGATCAAATACGGGCCGAGTATCACAGTATTCCAGATCCTCCGGTAAGGCATTCAATAAAATACTGCCTTCGATGGCAAAATGGGCACCCTCGTAATTGGAGCCGGTTAAACACAAATTCTTTGCGATGTTTATTCGCAAGGTGTCTTCCGGACAACACTTCTCATTCAAACATTCGCCAGACAGATTTAAGATCTCTGAGCCGAAAGTAATCGTGTCTGTCCCTGATGAGTCAACAATAAAAAATAAGTCAACCCAGCCGGTCACACATTCCTCTCTATCCAATATGGACTCATCTGCTTCAAAACAAAACCGCCCCTGGGAATCGACAGGGACGCGTTCAATAACGGCCACAGAATCGTCGTATGAAAAAGTGTATTCCGCATAGAGGTAGTCTACAAAACAACTATCTAAATTCGTCTCTCCGCATATATTCAAGCGGGTGAGATTACAGGCTTCTACAGGTGTGACATCAAAATCCGGACAACAGCCTAATCCAATGACGCTAGATGAAATTTTCACGCTTGTAGAATCCATACACCCACGACTATCCGTCACTTTCAGCACTATCGTATACTCACCGGGCTCTGAAATGAAAAAGGGTCGCGTTGTACTTACCAGACTATCAGAAGGGTCGAAGAAACTCCATTCTCGTATATAATCAGCTGTATCTTGACTCACACTTTCTTCAATTACGAAAATACCGATGGTGTCTGAACATCGACCTTCAATAGCCCTGAAATCAGCAATTACCCAAGGTAAATCGATACTAATAGCTTTAGAAATCGTATCAACACATCCATTCTCATCCTCCACGATCAGCGACACCGAATAGCTTCCCGTATCCACAAAATCCAACTGGAAAGTGTCTTGGTTTACGATCACAGAATCCTGAAATCCCGGCGTCGATAACCGCCATTGCCGAGTGATGGAGCTATCGCCCTCGTAGGTGATTTGTGCTGAGTCTCCGAGGCAAACAAAGTCGGGTAACGAGAAGTCGGCGTTGAGACTGTCCAACTCAATTACATCTATCCAGATCCGCCCCGTAAAAGGACAAAGCGAATCTTCAAATGCTGTATAGAAAATAAACTGAGAGGAATCTAATTGAATGCGTGGGTTTGTCTCCCGAAACGAGGTCCCGAATAATTCTCTAGGTCTCCAAAGCAAATCGATATCGGCTCCAATCAGTCCCGGATTCACTTCTATAGAGTCATTTATGCACTGAACTAAAGTATCTGGTAAAACAACTTCAGGAAACGGGGGTTGAATCCATACGCTGTCAGAACTCACGCAAGGATTGGATCCATTCAGAGTAAGAACGAGTAATATAGAATCCGCGGAAGTAGCGAAGAAAGGTGGCTCTGTAAATAATAAACTATCACCAATAAAGAGCTCCCATTCCCTATCGACAGCGATAGTATCATTAATTATACTTTCATCCTGTAAAATAATGGGAATAGATGCGTCACAATCACCAAAAGTGGCCGTAAAGTCTGCGGTATTAAACTGGGTATTCACCGTCACTTCTTTAGTGAGGGTATCTGCACATCCAAATTCATTACTTGCAACTAAGGATACAGAAAAGTCACCCGGAGGTAGATCTTCTAAAAATAAATCTTCAGCGAAGAATAGAGAGTCATTGAATCCGGGACCCTGTATGATCCATTGAAAAGAATCCGTATCGGGACTTTCATTTATCAGCTCTAAAACCTCCCCTTCACAAATAAAGTCCGGCGCAAAAAAGGCTGAGGTGGTTTCGCCGCACTCCCCAATATTATATTGAAAATCGCGGCGAGTGGTGGAAATAAGCTCCCCATCTCGAAACTCATCTACACAAACACCCACTACAAACTGACCTACTGTATTTGGAATCCCACTGAGTTGTCCGGTGACGGGATCAATCTCAAGGGGCACTCCACCTAACATGTCATCCACGCTGTAGGGAGGATCTATCCAAACAATCTCATTATATGGTGGGTTGGATGGCGGCCGGGGAGCAGGATCTGCCTGTGATCCTCCTAGAAGAGGTGTGCAAAGTCTATATACTAAAGAATCTCCATCATCGTCCAGAGCAGAATGATCAAAATCAATCGGCTGATTAACGCAAATATACCCAGGGGGAACATTCTTGTATTTGGCACTACTATTACATTCTAAAAGAGCTTGTTCTGATATATTCACTAAAAAAGTGGCACCCGATTGTAAAGGAGTTACAATATTTACAATCGTTTGATTCCGGCAACATCGCTGGTAGGCCAAAGTGTACCCACCGGGAGTGAACGGCAAGCTTACCGTATCCCTGTAGGTGGTTTTGTGGACACAAACATTTGGCGGGATCAAAAAGCAAGGATCATCTAATTGGTTTGTAATGGTATCATCTCCCATTGGAAACACTTGAATCTGACCATTAAATCCAATATCTGTTACTAATTCATTATTACCATCAAAAACTCCAATGACGGCGGGGTTATCGAAATAGGGCTCTCCAAAAAAACAATCGCGATAAACGACCATTTCGATAGCATACTCATTATTTCCTAAACAGGTATATGTGAAATCACCACCAACGATATGCGTAGCACGGAGTTGAGACAAAGAACCTATGGTAAGGAATAGTAAAGTGAAAAGGAGCCACCGAATTGAATGCATGCCGAATTTTTATAAAATTATCCTTAAGAAAGACAATCATCTTTCTCTTTAAAGATAAGGTAAAAATCCCGGCTGACAAAAGCTAAAAATGTCCCTTATTAGCGAATGAGGTTAATGCTACCTTGCTGTTGATGTTCTCCTCCTCCTTCACATGTAACCATGAGATAGTATCCAAAAACACCCGGCTCCAGCTCTTTGCCATTGAAAGTACCGTCCCATCCTATGGATTGATCCAGACTTTCAAACACTTTTTCGCCCCAACGATTGTAAATGATGAGCTCTACTCTTTCCACAAATTCACCTCTGACGAATAATATATCATTATCGCCGTCACCATTGGGAGAAAATGCATTGGGTAAAAACACGAATGGAGGCTCACAAGCGGGACGATCAACATTAACACGTACGCTATCCTTAAATATACACCCATTTTCTGTGCGAATCGTAACAATGAAAAGAGTAGTATCTCGAGGAGTAGCTAAAGGATCCCTGATATTCGGATTATCTAAAAACTCAGATGGTTCCCAACTGTAGGTCCAACTATTACTGCCACCTTCAACATTTAGCTGGCTGTCATCTCCAAAGTCAATCGTTTGTGGTGTTGCAGTGGCCATAACAGTTGGATCCAGCGCTTCTACCTCAACTGTCACTGTTTTCGTCACCTCGCATCCCAGAGAATCAGAACCTGTAACTGAAAAAGTAGTCGTTTCATTAACAGAAACCAAAACAGAGGCTTCCGTTGGATCCGTTAAGATCAATTCTGAGGGCTCCCAATTAAATGTTAAGTCCAAATCCGGATTCAAGGGGTTGGCGGTTAACCGTACCGTATCTCCAGCACAAATAAACGGATCGCTAACTTCAACATTAAAAGGATCTGTCACGTTTACGGTAACCGTTTCTTCAATTGTACAAGTATCAGAAGGCTCAGAAATGATGACAGTAAAAGTAGTGGTTTCATTCACCGTTGCTTCTGGGTTAACTGCAGTAGGGTCATCCAAAGGTCCTGCCGGTGACCAACTATAAGTATAAGTGGTATCGCCGTCCGGATTTAAAAATACAGACTGGCCTGGACAAACCTCCAAGTCCGATGGGAAATTAGTCTCAATTAGATTTACATTTATGGTTTGACTTGTACTACTGCTGCAGGCCCCAGTAAAGGTCAAAGTAACTGTGTACATCCCAGGCTCTTCATAGGTATGGGTCGGACTGTTTTCGTTGGAAGTGTTCCCATCGCCGAAGTCCCATTCCCACATATCGCCATCTTGTAAATTATTGAAACTAACCGTAAGGCTTCCGCAAGTTTGCTCTACCTCAAATTCTGAATCTTTCCCCTCGATGGCTTTTACATACATCGTATCCGTTAATTCGCAGCCAAATTGGTTAGTAACCGTAAATATCAATTGATCATCCTCTAATAACTCCTTAAATAGAATCACGGTAAGTGAATCCTGCCCACCTATAATAATGGGATTATCCATCCACCTTACCGTTAGGGTATCTCCCATATTTCTATTTCTGAGCGTGAAGGATACGGTATCTCCAATGCAAAGCTCTAAGGTGTCGGGGTAACTCACATTTATACCTTGATACACTAAATCAATAGAGTCCAAAACGGGACAGTTCAAGCTGTCATTGAATACATCGACAAAAATTCGAGTAGCCTCATCAACTTGTAGAGATAAAGTATCCTCGGTTCCCAAAATATTTGAAAAGTTAGGATCATCAGACCACCGGATAGAATCGTAGTCTATGCCCCGAACAGTTAGAAGCCGGTTTTCATCGCAATTATCTTCACTCAAATCAATAATCTCTATTTCTCCAAACCGAACCTCTACAAATACCGAATCGTTGGCAACACATAATCCGTCAGTGGCAGAAACAAAGTAGGTTATGGAGGAATCGGGAGAGGCCGTTGGATTGGGTACCGTATTATTGGGAGCCAGAAACTCGTTAGGCAACCAGGTATAATTTAAATCAGGGTCAAAGCTATTTAGCAGTTCGGTCGACTCCCCTCGACAGATCGATAATGAATCCCCAATGAGATCAATATCAATAAATCTCAAATCATAGGTTCGATTTAAAGAGTCGGGAGGGCATCCGTTGGCCGGGTCTATAATCAGCAAAACCTCGATGGTCTGCTCTTCAAAAAGAACCAGGTCAATGATGGAGTCCGTAAATGTAAATGTGGAATCCTGAGTTTCAATCTGCCATTCCCGATTTCCGATTCCCGCTAAAGAATCTGTTGACAAATCCGTCAACTGAACGACAAAAGAGTCTAAGCACTCGGAAAGTGAAAAATCAAAATCAACATTCAGGTCTGACTCTCTCAATATGAGCTCTTTTTGAATCGTATCAAAGCAAATACTATCATTCGAAACAATCAACATTACATTGTAAGTGCCTGTATCGCTGTAAGTATAAGTAGGCTCAAATTCATCAGACTGCTGTGTAGTGTCATTCAAATCAAAAAACCATTTGGAAAACATCGCATTCTGGGAGAGGTTATCAAATTCAACTTCCAAACTCTCACAGAAAACACCACTGGGCTCAAAATCAGCTTGAGGTAATCCACCACAATCCCCCACAGTAATTTGGAAGTCCCGAATCACGCTTGATATTAGCACACCCGATCGATACTGCTCCACGCGAATCCCAATCAAAAAAGTACCCTGAATTTCCGGTAAGCCTGTCAATAATCCCGTTTCGGGATCGATGGTCAGCGGGTTGTCCTGATTCCCGAGCATATAGCTCTGATCATAGGTGGGTGTTAGCCATTGCACCCGATTGGGAAAACCCGGAATGGTCCCCGTCACATCTGGATTGGGATTGTCTATTGTCGCTCCTTCGTAAGGGGTAAATAGGGAATACACTAAAGAGTCATCAGGATTAGCTTCAGCAGACTGGTCAAAAGCAAAAGGGGCATTCAGGCACGTACTCAGCGGAGGGAAATCGGTGAGCTGTGGAGATGACGAGCAAGTTTCTAATGCAGCTTCAGAGATGCGCAAAATATAACTAGACCCCGTTTCTAAAGGGTTTTGAATGTTATTGATAATGCTATTGCGACAACAACGCTGATACATCAAATAATATCCCCCCGGACGTCTTGGAAGCACTATCGTATCCCGGTAAAGAGCCGTTTCCACGCATAGCCCTCCGGAGAAATCTAAACAAGGGTTCGTCACTGTTCTTTCGAGCGTATCTGACTCGTTCAGATAAAATAAAAACCGTCCTTTATTGGCAAAGTTTGGCAATTGCCCAAAGTCACCATCGTAAACCCAGACCGCAGCCGGATTGTCGAAAACAGCTTCTTCATTCGCATTAGCACAATCCCTACGGACTTGCAAGGTAACCTCATACCTGTCATTTCCCAGGCATTTGTAAGATAGCTCTCCACCCACGATGTGAGTTGCGCTTAACTGGAATGAAAAAAGAAGAAATAGGAAGAAACTCAAAAGAATTGAAACTCTTGAAATCTTCCAAAGCGCTTGGCTATGCATCGTATGAAATTTTAATGTATTCATAATTCTATTCTCTGTCTACTCCCACAATTTCTACTCGTCTCTCTTTTGAGGCATTGACACTAAAAATGGAATTTCGCTTGTCTTCCAGATCGCTGGCCACATCATCCGGAGACTCCAACTCTCCAAAAGATCGCTCTCTCACATTTAGCTGTCCGGATTGGATATAAGGCTTCAATGCACCATCCTTATAACGCATCAATTCATTTTTTACACTGTTTACCCTACGGAAACCCAAGTTGTAGTTATAGGAGGCTAAATAACGGGGAGAAGTATACCCCTTTAAGTAAATATTCACTGGTAATCCTTTTTCTAAATCGGATTCCAAAACACTTAAAAATCGAAATAGATCATCTCCTCCTTTTCTAACTTCTGTCTCAAAGAATCGGTTGAGTTGCAAAACCGCTTCTGCCTGCTGCTCTCCCTCCAAAGGTCCTGTAAACTCTTCCTTGTAAGTTGATTTACTGCTGTAATAGGGTTGAAATGTTTGACTGTAACGCCTATCTGTCGAACGAGACCAGCTCTTAGGATTGGGGCTATCATTGTCAAAGTACAATACCAGGGGTAAAAAGTCATCCAAATCTCCTAAAGGCAGGTATATTCGTTTAATAAGTTGTTCACCCATGGGATGATCCAATGGGTTTACGACTACAGATTGGGATTTGAACCCCTTTCGGTTGGCAATGATTCTATACTTCTTGTCGTAATCCAATTCAAAGGAGAAGTCGTGACCATCTAAATTAATGTATTTAGAAATCAACTCATCTGTTTCGTAATTGTATACTGATACTTCTGCTCCCAGAATGGGGAGTGAGTCCACGCCATCAAAAACCAAAGTGAGCAAATCCAATCGAGCCGGCTTAAGGAAAATTTTCTTCACGATATCTGCCGTATCGGTAAACATTCGAGTCGTAAATTTAACGGTGTCTGAAAAATAGCCGGGCTTGGAGATGACAATTTTATAATCCTTGCTATACTTCAATGGAAACTCCTGAGAGGCCAGTTGATCACTTTGCTTTACGACACGGGAATCATTGTTGCTGCAATTGATTAGCTCAATACGAGTACCCCGTAAAGAGTCCATGGTCGTCGCATCAAACGTCTGAACAATTAGTTTGGAGTTTAAATCTGGTATTTGTGTCAGATATACATCATAACAGCAGGCTTCATGGGCGTAATCCAGAAACATTGAACCCGGACGATTGGATGACAAATACGCAAATTGGTCCGGCCCATCCAACATATAAAAGTAAATGTCATGATATGAGGTGTTGATAGGATACCCGACATTGGTGGGTGTGGACCATCCTTCATTTTCGTTAGGCATCGTGCTGTAAACATCAAATCCACCAAAGCCTAAATACCCCTCAGAACTAAAATAAAGCGTGTTCGTCTCTAAATGGTACTGGGGAGATAACTCGTCTTCATAGGTATTAATATCCTCCAGGTTTTGAACTGGGCCAAACTCCCCATCGGGAAGAATCTCCGTCATCCAAATATCCATTTTACCTTTTCCACCGTCACGATCTGAGGAAAAAAACAAGGCCTCATTGCCAGATTCGGGATTTACACCGACTGTCGGATGGGTGGAGGTTGTAGAGTCAGAATTCACAGAAGCAGGCAATGCCATTTCAGGGCCCCACTGATCTTCCTCCCAATCTCGATAATATAAATCGCACTGGATTTCGTCTCCTGTAATATATTGGCAAAGGGTATAGAAAATTCGCTTCCCATCCTCCGAAAAAGCAGTGTGTGCTGTAATCGTTGTATCATTGTTAATCCCCTCTAAAATGACGCCCTCATCACCTCCCTGCGATACTAATATTTTTGAAAGCGGTTTGGGTGGATAAGAATCATCCTCTTCGTCTTCAAAACGCAAACTCGAATAATAGAGCGTGTCTCCTCGAACGTGAACACCAAACTCAGAAAAAGGAGTGTTGATATTTTCTGACATCCGCTCGACATAAGGGCTATCCGGAAGATACTCAAGGTAGTCAATCGCCCATGAGTTGGCCTCAATTTCTTTTTTTGCTCGCTGCGTCAAATAGGGGTTATCCATATCCCGCTCACTTATATAAATACGAAATAACTGAGTTGAAAAAACGTAATCACCGAGTCTCTGTTTCATCATCCCTCGCCAAAAGGTAGCTTCCGGATATTCTCCATCTGATTCTCTATCTATAACCGAAGCATACAAGCTGTCAGCCAGGCGATAGGACTCATAATGTCGTGCAGAGGTAGCAAAATCATAAGCCAATTCTACATCAGAAGTATCAAACTCATAAGCATTGGCAAAGTATTCTACCGCCGCTGAATAATTCTTTGCATCAAATGCTTTGTAAGCCTCATCCAGATACTGTGACTTGGTCTGGCCAAAACCCTGGCTCAGGCAAAAAAGAACCATCAGGACAGTAGAACCTATCGCTCGCTGATAAGAAATTTCAATATGCTTGTTTAAAATATGGGACATGTCTTAAATGTATTGAGTGGCTTAACCTCGGTGATCAAAAATTGAACATGAACTTCAGGTCCTCCTACCCTACTATTCGCAACTTCAAACTCGGAAAGGGTAATATCATAACTAAAAGTTACATACCAACGCGAAAACTGAAATCCAATTTTGGGTGCTATGGCATCAAACTCTTCAGCACCTAATCGGCCAATAGCGCCAATATCTAAAGCAAATTCCTTTCCCCTCTTTTGATTCAGATGCATGCGGAGAATGGCTCCCGGCACATACATACTAGCTCCGGCTTGAAACTGAGCTAGTCCCATAATCATAATGTCAAGGGATTGGGATAGCTTCAAACTCGACTGCAAATGAATACTGTATCGATTTGATAGCGGAAAGTCGTTCTCGTAAAAAGAAGCGTCTGTTGAAAATAAATTCATCATCCCCGCTCCAAAATCAATATTGGTTCGCGCACTCTTCTGCCATCGGTAGTTTAACCCGACTGAACCGTTCATCAATAAAAAATTAGTCTGAGGAAATTCCTCACCACTCGATAACATGGGGTCAAACATGACACCGTCAAACTGATTATCCCATTGCAAATCATTATCGCTAAACTGACGATAGGCACCTCCGATCTGCAGCCCTAGTGAAATCAAATTTTTCTTATTCAATAAATAGGTGTAAGACCCACTTCCCGAAAGCTGAACCAATGTCAGCCTGCTATCGCCGGCCTGATCATAATTCATTAATCCACCAACACTAAAAAAGCCGTTTTTGTCACCCTCCCGATATATTTTTTGATCATAAGATCCTGTAAAGGTGAGATAATCCACAGGGACAGAGTACCACTGCTGGCGATAACTCCCTACAAAACGCTTATCACCATTGAAAATACCTGTCAATGCCGGATTGATATTGAGATCAGACTGGTAAAATTGCGTGTAGTGTATATCCTGCGCCTGAGTAAGCGAAATCACACTTATGGTGAAAAATAAAACATAAAGATGACGCATATTTTTATTTTCTGTTTACTGCCATGTCTCCAAAAGTAACAAAAATACCTGATACTTCTACCCGCTAATTCGCTAATTTCTAACTAGGTGGCAGCTTTGTATACCAAAAGGTCTTTATAACAGTTTTATCAAACAATAATTAAGACCTACTTTAAAGACTCTTATTATACTTAAGATCAAAATTTGTACCAAATTCATTGTGTACCCTTATTCATCACTTATTTTAAACGAAACGGTCTTCAATGCGCGCAGAGTCAGTCCCTCCTGATTAGACTCCAAAATATGCGCTTCTGCTGCCTCGGTAGAAAGAGCCTCACCAATATTATGAATCTGGGCAAAGGGAATACCGCCCACCGCAAGTCTTTCTGATAAAATTTTATACTTCCACTTTACCATTTGTTCCGACAAAGTCTGTTGTAGTCTTTCCCGATCCTTCACTCGCCCCTTGTTTGTTTTCCATTCATCCCGAAGTCTCAAGCCTAAAACCTCACACAGGGAATGAAATTGCTTTTCCGTCCCCACTGCCAAAACCAAAGGAGTTTTATCCGCAGTGTAATAGACCTCTCCATAAGGCGCAATCGACGGATGGGCCGATCCCAAAGGCCGGGCGATATCGCCATTCATGAGATAGGCACTAGCCTGATTGATTAAGCCACTGAGGGCAGATCCGTACAAGTCCACCTGAATGCGGCGCCCTTTCCCGTCCTCCGCTCGTTCAAACAGCGCTGCCAAAATTCCTGCCCTTAATTGATGAGCCGCCAAAACATCAATCATTGCAATAGGAATTTTAGCAAAAGGCGACTCAGGATGTCCCGTCATTGACAAATAACCGGTTTCAGCCTGCAATAGCACATCAAAGGCTCCCCGTTCAGGGTCTTCCCGATATCCGACCAACTCGGCAATTACAGCATTAGGGTTCCGCTCTCTCAAAGACCTAAAGTCCACGCCCAACTTCCTGGCCGTTTGAGGTTTAAAATTACTGATAATGACATCTGAATTCTCCACTAAATTCATAACCCGCAATCGGTCATCCTCATTCCTCAAATCTGCCATAACCACCTCTTTACCATAATTGGCAGAAGCATAATAAGAGGATACGGGGGAATCCGAACTCTCGGAAGCCGTGCGCCACTGACGTGTAATATCTCCTCCCGTCCGAATATTTTCAACTTTCACCACCTTTGCACCCATTTCACTGAACAGATTGCCCACTAAAGGCCCGGCCAGAACAGATGCGAACTCAAGTACCTTCAATTGTGAAATTTTCTTCATAATTATTTTACCTTCTTTTATCAACCAAATCAGACTCGTTTATTTGAGAGTTCCTCCTTCATGTCTTATATTCCCTGTAAAGTTGAAACCATGAAAATTTTCACTGCCAAACAAATTCAGGAATGGGACCAATATACGATAGAAAATGAACCCATTTCCTCCCTCGAACTCATGGAGCGGGCATCCAAAATCTTTGCGAATTGGCTCATACCACAGCTCGATAATCAAAACGAGATTACCGTCGTCTGCGGCCCCGGGAATAATGGGGGTGACGGCTTAGCTGTTGCCCGACACCTTTATAATAGCGATTTTTCCATCAAAATTATTTCCTGTCAAATAGGATCCCCTTCCGAAGATCATATCCTGCAGTGGAAGAAGCTACCCGCCGACATCTCTACCGAATCCCTCGTCGAGGGAGACCCCCTTCCTGAATTTCAGGAAGAAAATATTCTTATAGATGCCATATTTGGAAGCGGTTTAAGTCGTCCGGTCACCGGGTATTGGGGAAAACTCATCGAGGCCATGAATCTATCCAAAAACATCTATGCCATAGACATACCCAGCGGCATTTTTAGTGAGCCCAAACCGCACAAGGCCGCTGTAAAGGCCAGCCACACCCTAAGCTTTCAAGTACCAAAATTGAGTTTTCTATTCCCAGAATATGAGTCCTTTTTGGGAAAATGGACCGTAAAATCCATAGGACTTCACTCGGATTATCCGAAAAATACCCCTACCCCTTATAGATACCTCCAACAGTCAGATATTAAAACCATTTTGAACGACCGATCCCAATTTGCACACAAAGGACATTTCGGGCATGGACTTCTGTATGCCGGATCTCAGGGCATGCTGGGCGCTGCGCTATTGAGCAGTCGCGCAGCCCTACGATCAGGCCTGGGCTTGCTCACGATCCATGCTACCCGCGAAGCCTACTCCATCCTTCAGGCACAGGTTCCTGAAGCCATGGTCAACACAGATCCACAAGAGCATATTATTACGGCGATTCACCCCAATTCCGACTCCTTTCAGGCCATCGCAGCGGGGCCCGGATTGGGTCAAAGTCCCGCCACGCAAGAATTCATTCAAAAGCTCATTCAAGGCCAGAAAAAGCCCCTCATTCTCGATGCCGATGCCCTTAATTGTGTGGCGAAAAACAACTTACAGACTCAACTTCCTCCTGGCACCATACTTACCCCCCACCCTGGCGAATTCGATCGTTTATTTGGGAAACATTCAACGCATCATGAACGAATGGAAACCGCAACAAACCAGGCAAGTGAACTTAAATGTACGATCATACTCAAAGGAGCCCATACCTTAATTGCCACGCCTCAGGGAGAACTCATTTTCAATAGCACCGGCAATCCCGGAATGGCCACTGGAGGCACGGGGGACACGCTTACCGGAATATTACTGGGTCTGCGAACACAGGGATACTCCCCCACCGAAACAGCCATTTTGGGTGTTTATATACATGGCCTTGCTGCCGACCTGGCCCTTGAGAAAAGCGCATTCGAAAGCCTCTTAGCCGGTGATATTATACGCTATCTCGGGAAAGCGTTTCAAGCCATCCGTTACGAATAATTTAGGATTTTTGGGCGGTCCCTGGAGATCCGCTAGCCGACGGATCTCCAGGGCGCTACGTCCGTGGGTGCCGTCCTTCGCTCCCAGCGAACTGGGAGCTCGGACATCCGCCGATGGCGGATCCACTCCCATCGCTACCGCAATGGAGGACTTAGGCATCCTCATTCTCTAGCACAGATCTTCGGCCCCCATCCCCTGCTGACCTTAAATCAACCCCAAAGCGAAAGAATATATAAGATAAATACTGTATATATAGACATTATTTATATTTTTCACCATCTTTATAAAAATATTTTGCGACATGAAACTCATTGTCTTTACCGGAGCCGGCATCTCAGCTGAAAGTGGAATATCGACCTTTAGAGATAGTGGTGGACTCTGGGAACGTTATGAAATTTCTGAAGTCGCCACACCGGAAGCCTGGAAAAAAGATCGGGAGAAGGTATTGGACTTTTACAATCAGCGACGCAGACAGCTATTAGAATGCGACCCCAATCCCGGACACGAACATTTGGTAAAAGCAGAAGAGGTTTTTGATGTTCAAATCATCACCCAAAATATAGATGATCTACACGAAAGAGCGGGCAGTGAAAAAGTATTGCACCTGCACGGCGAACTTTTAAAAGCGCAGAGTTCAAAATACCCCGATTTGGTCTACCCCTGGAAAAAAGACATCCAGCTTGGAGATACCTGTGACAATAACTCCCAGCTTCGGCCTCATGTCGTGTGGTTTGGGGAATCCGTTCCCAACATCCCCGTCGCGGCCGGACTCATCCAGCATGCAGATGCGATGCTTATCGTTGGCACTTCTTTGCAAGTCTACCCGGCAGCCGGCCTTTTGGAGCTGCTTCCATCTGATAAACCGGTCGCGTACGTCGATCCCGATCCCCAAATCTCTTATGAACTCAGCATGAGAGATGAGAAAAAGATTCTCAATACATCTGCCTCCAAGGGAATTCCCGAGGCACTCGACTGGCTAAAAGCGAACTTTGAGAATGACCTGAGGTAGGGGCAAAGGTTTCCAAGGTTAAAGTTTTCAAGGTTAAAG
>CAZVFU010000048.1:0-17552 GCA_964626595.1 uncultured Saprospiraceae bacterium | reverse complement strand
AACGGTTCAGAACGGTTCAGAACGGTTCAGAACGGATAATAATTATAGCTTTTTGATTTTCAGGTATTTATAGAGCATACCTGTTTTGGGGAATTGCCTTATCGAAATTCGATATCTCCACCGCTATGCCTACAAAAAAAACCCATACAGCCCCTTTCTCAAGGCACCTTGAAACCACAAGGACTGTTCTCATAGCCAATATCCATAAAACTCTATTCCCATACTTGGGTAGAGAGAAATCTAATGCAGGATTCCAAATCTTGCATGATGGGGCATGACTTTTCTGTATCTTTGCGGGGCAAATAGAAAGAATGGAACTACTAAATCAATTAATCAAGATCCGCGAACAATTTGAGGATCTGGAGCAAAAAATGGCCGACCCTCAGGTCATATCTGATGTAAAGCGTTTTGCTAACATCAATAAAGAGTATCGTGACTTAGAGCCTTTCGTCGAGGTTCAAAAAACATATCAGAAGTTGTTGGGAAATATTGAAACGGCAGAAGGCATGCTGCAAGATCCGGAGATGAAGGAAATGGCGGAAATGGAGCTGGAGGAGCTCGAACCCCGGCGGGAGGAGCTCGAGGAGAAGATTAAAATGATGCTGATTCCAAAAGATCCGGAAGATAGTAAAGACGTCATCTTTGAGATCCGATCGGGAGCCGGGGGCGATGAAGCCAGCATATTTGCAGGCGACCTTTTGCGCATGTATTCCAAGTATTTTGATACTGTAGGCCTCAAGTATGAGGTCGTTCACGAAAATCAAGGTACAGTCGGTGGTTACAATAAAGTCACGCTTGAAGTAACGGGGAAAGATGTGTATGGACTCCTTAAGTTTGAGTCCGGAGCCCATCGCGTGCAACGCGTTCCTCAAACGGAATCTCAGGGGCGAGTGCATACCTCGGCGGCTACCGTGGTAGTTATGCCTAAAATGGAGCCTGAGGATATTGATATCAATAAAGCAGACCTCAAAGTCGATACATTCCGCTCCAGTGGCGCGGGTGGTCAGCATGTGAATAAAACAGAATCAGGTGTTCGTTTCACACATTTACCTACGGGCGTTGTTGCCGAGAGTACTGATGGCCGTTCGCAAATCAAAAACAGAGATATCGCCATGCAGCGGTTGATCAATAAAATTCGAGAAGCGCAAATTGAAGCCCAGGATTCTGAAGAGCGCGAAAAGCGTCGCTCACTCGTTGGCTCAGGTGACCGCTCTGATAAAATCCGAACGTATAACTATCCGCAAAATCGAGTGACCGACCACCGGATCAACCTGACGGTCTATAATTTAGATAAGGTTATGGAAGGGGACCTCAATGAAATTTTGGAGGCCCTTCGCATTGCAGAAACGACGGAAAAAATGAAAGCCTCGGGCATTTCTTAAAAGCCACGATACTATAAAGGGTTCCTTTTAGTCACCGGGCACCAAAAGCTGTTTAAGAACTGATCGTTGTCGTTTTGCAGCCGATGGGAATAGATTTACTTCCAAGTTGTCTGCGGGGCCCTTCGTCCTTTTATGTCCAGATGGGTAAGCGAAACAAAACAAAATAGATTGCCGTTTAATAAGAAAACTACATCTATGGAAGCTACACTCGAGATCAGCATGTATCCCCTTCAATCAGATTATAAGGAGCACATCCGCTCCTTCATTCGAGGAATCCAAGAGCATGCGGGAATAAAAGTGCGGGTCAATGGAATCAGCACACAGGTTTTTGGGGATTACGATGATATAATATCTATTTTGCAATCGCCGGTTAAGCGCGAATTGGAAAAAGAGATGGGGGTAGTGTTCGTCATGAAACTAACCTCGGGGCACCACGACGCTGATCCAAAAATATAAAACAATGAAAGTTTTATTTCAACTCTTATGTGTCGGTATCATCACCATCTATTTAGTGGGCTATACTTCAGCACAAAAAAATGCCTGGGGAATGTTAATGTTGACGGAAACGGAAAAGCAATTTGACCCTACATTGGGTATGGAGATCGACATCCCCAATATTCATCCGGCCGCTCAGCAATTAAATGGTCAGCAAATACAACTCGAAGGATTTATCATACCCTTAGAAGGTAAGAAATCTCAGTCCCATTTCATGTTTTCTTCTTTTCCGATCAACATGTGTTACTTTTGCGGCCGAGCCGGGCCCGAAAGTGTGATTGAAGTCTTTATGAAAGATGGTGAAGCCATGCCGTTTACTGATAAAAAAATATGGATTCAAGGCACATTACGCGTGAATGCACAGGATCCTCAAAGCAATATCTATACTTTACAATATGCTGAAAAACTATAAGCTTTTCCTAATCACATTACTCAGTTTTACACTGCTCCAATCTGCTGCAGGTCAAAAAGGTGTTTGGAAAACACTCGGACAGTTGACATATAAGAAAGAAATGGATGAGTTTTTGGGCTTTAAAATTGATAAGCCCGTTTTTGGTGAGCCGGTCAAAGCACTGGATGGTCAGGAAATTACCATTCGCGGATACATTATCCCAGTAGAAGGGTATAAAGACCAAACCGAGTTCGTGTTTTCCGCCTATCCGTACAGTATGTGCTTTTTTTGCGGGGGTGCTGGGCCTGAAACCGTGATGGAGGTTGAAGCTCGGGAAACGGTCGAGTATACTGCAGATCCTATTACTTTAAAAGGCACGCTTCATCTCAATGCTGACGACATCAATGCACTCATGTATAAGATGACTGATGCGCGACAGGTCGCAGAGGGAGACTAAATAAGATATTGGGTAAATTTTTGATAGGCAGATATTAGTCCATATACTTGTATCACTCTAAGAGAATGTCGACCCTATGATTAATTCGCTTCCCTATTCTGAATATCGCAACGGTTCCACACCCTTAATTTTCCTTCATGGTTTAATGGAAGATGCCAGAATGTGGTCTGACCTATTGGGAGATTTACCCTTTCGGTCCTTTTCCATAGACTTGCCGGGATACGGGAAAGCGCGTGATCAGAAATTTGAGAGTGTTGCTGCCGCCGCACAAGCCGTTCATCAGACAATCCAGGCGCTGGAATTAAAAGAATATATTTTAATTGGTCACTCTATGGGGGGGTATGTAGCCTTATCTTATTTAGAGCAATTTCCGGAGCGCCTGATGGGTGTTGGACTCATTCATTCTCATCCATTTGCTGATAGTGAAGAGAAAATACAAGAACGTAAGAAGACCATTCAGTTTATTGAAAAGTTTGGATTGGGAATATATGCACAACAATTTTTCCCGACCCTGTTTGCCCGCTCTTACAAAGACAATTTAGCTATCCACTCTTTGAGTTTGCGTTCTACTCAGCAAGATCAGAATCGCGTTATTGAAAGCATGCAGGCGCTCATGGAAAGAGCTGACCAAACTGCGACGGTATTAAATCAAGAACTGCCAACCCTGTGGGTGTTGGGAACGGAGGATAAACTCGTCGAATTGAATGCTACTGTTGAAGTCGCTGCAAAATCTGATCAGACTCAGATTGAGGTCTATGAAAACGTGGGGCATATGTGCATGTTTGAACACACGAAGGTTTTCCGAAAAGACCTGATCAAGTTTGTTCGTTTTTGTGAGAAGGTCCGCGAAGCTTAGGGTTTTTCTGATGCCTATTCGCATCCCGTCGGGTTTTTTTTGCGATATTTTGCAGAAAGGCCGAATTTAGGTCCACCCCAGTTTGGTTTGCCAGAGCAATGAGAACAAATAACACATCGGCCATTTCATCGGCCATAGCCTGACGGGCCTCTTCTTCAGACTTTTCTTCTTTGAATGATTGTTCACCGTAGATTCTGGACAGGTATCGAGCCAGTTCTCCAACCTCTTCCATGAGTATCGCGGTGTTGGTCATTTCATTAAAATATCTTTGACCGATAGACCGAATCCATTCATCTACTTTCTGCTGTGCTTCTGAAAAGGTTAATTCTGAAGATTTCCCCATGGTGATCCCCCATTTTTTTATCGGTGACTCCAGTCATACTGGTCGATTTCACGGATACAGTGTGACAATAAATCAATACTGTGCTGAACGTCTGAGGTATGAACCATCTCTATAACCTGATGTATATGCCGGGTGGGTATAGATATCGCCCCGGCAATAGATCCATTTTTTCCGCTTCGCTGCATCGCAGCCGTATCTGTTCCACCAGCCGGCAGGACTTCTGCTTGCCAGGGGATATGATGAGCTTCGGCACGCTTCTTCATAAAGTCAATCATACGGTAATCGCAAATCGTCATACCGTCGAGTATTTTTATGGCCGTTCCAGAACCGAGCTGGGTTACTTTTTCATGAGGCTGGGCTCCAGGCGTATCAAAAGCAATAGTGGTATCCAGTGCTATGGTAAAATCGGGATTTAAATGATGAGCCGCCACCTGAGCTCCTCGAACACCTACTTCCTCCTGAACAGTGAATACACCTTTTAGGGTCAGGGGTATTTCGGTATCTTTCAAGAGGCGAAAAGTTTCTAACAAAATAAATACTGACACCCGGTTATCCAATGACTTGGCATTTACGCAGGGGCCCATTTCTATCAACTCACGTTCGCGGGTGATGGTGTCACCTACGGTAATTTTATTTTCGAGCTCCTTTTTTTCAAAACCCGTATCGATAAAATAGTCCTCCATGCGCGGGGGCTTCTTACGATCTTCGGGCTTCATAATATGTATGGGTTTGCTGCCCATTACGCCCATAACATCCTCGCGACCATGGATAATGACGCGTTGAGCGGTCAGCGTTTTGGGGTCAAAGCCCCCTAACGGCTGAAAACGCACAAACCCATCATCATCGATATGGGTAACGACAAAACTAATCTCATCCATGTGAGCCGCAACGGCTAGCGTTTTTTCCTTCGTTCCTCGTTTGGTCGCAACGACATTTCCCATCGCGTCTACTTCAACCTCGTCAGCTATATCCTGAAGCTTCTGAATGATAAAAGATCTGATTTTATGTTCATATCCGGGTGCGCCCGGAATCCGGCATACTTCAGCCAATAATTTAGTGTCAATCATATTTCAAAATTGGTGACTGAATGTACAATTTTTTGTCCAAGAAAAAAAGAAATGGGTTTGGCGTGGGAGATATTTTGAACAGTAATCATTCCCGATTCTATGTTGGCCCTGAAGTGCAACTCATTAACAACTTTTCATGTCTGAATGAAAATCGTCTTTTTGAAAAAGCGTAAATGTGATAAAATGGTGCAAGTAACTGCCAAAGCGTGAGCGATGTGCAGCCATCCCCGGCCTTGCGCCGGGAGACCGAGTCCCCTCTCATTGCCTGGGAGGGGACGAAGGGCCGAGTGAAGCTCCGGAGGCGACCGCAGGGCGCCGCAGGAGAGCGCCTGAACGAGTGGCGAAACGTAGCGCCCTGTCCCGAGGAGCGCAAGGCGCCTCCGAGGAAAGGGCACGCCCAAAAAAGCGGAATTGAGCATTTTTGAAAAATCGGTTTTCTGCATGGTTTTTCGACACTTTTATTACGGTTTGACTTGTGTATGCGTTGTATCTTTCGGCCATGAAAAACCAGCGTCTTCTCAATCAATTTCGCCATATCGCCATATCAGAAGGTTGGAGTTATGTGCTGCTGCTTGGGGTCGGCATGCCTCTCAAATACGGGTTGGAATGGCCAGAGCCGAATTACGTCATAGGCATGGCACATGGATTTCTTTTTGTCTTATATGTCGTTTGGGCGCTATGGACTGGCTTTGCGCTGAAATGGAAGCTATCCACTTTTTTCTGGGCCGGACTAGCTTCCCTATTACCTTTTGGAACGTTTATTGCAGATCGAAAAATCTTCAAGCCGATGGCTAGTCGGCTATCCATAAAGGAGAATGAGGCTAGTCCAATGTAATCTTTGTTACTGACTATTTCGAAAAGGGTCATTTTCTTTGCTTCAATATTCGAATCACAAAAATGATCAAAATGGGCTTTTCAATACCATCCCGAATATATATCGGATTAATGATGTTGTTTCCTTTCACCTTAATGAGCCAAAGCAGTCCTTTGGGGAATTGGATGATTTACTTTGGGGACTATCAAATAGATAGTCGATGGAATTTGCACCATGAAATTCAGTATCGGAACTATAATGCCGTGGGAGATATGGAGCAATTATTGATTCGGACTGGCTTGGGGTATGATTTAAGCCCAGGGAATGATAACTTTCTTTTAGGTTATGGATATATTTTGAGTGAGCCATACAGTGAGGATGACGGCGGCAAGTTTCAGGTACAGGAACATCGGATTTTTCAGCAGTTCATCACGGTACAGAAATATTCGGGCATACAGCTGCAGCATCGGTATCGATTTGAGCAGCGGTGGGTCGAGGAGGATTTCTTACTTCGGTTTCGTTATTTTCTTTCACTTCAAATTCCTTTGATAAAAGCAGTGTCCTACCCTTATGTTTCGGTGTACAATGAGGTGTTTTTGCAGCCTGAAGAAATCGTTTTTGATCGGAATCGACTATACTTGGGGCTGGGGTATAAATGGAGTTCGAAAGTTAGGGCTGAGCTGGGTTACATGAATCAGTTTTTTACTGATGATGGGCGGGATCAAATGAATCTCATTTTATTCCTCAGTTTTTAAATGAGCTGAATAGGATTCAATTTACAGCTGTTTTCTGCAGGACCTCTATAATGGTTCGCTCGTAGGGTAGTAACAGCGGGATGGACTGCAGTTTTTCAGCCGTTGCCAACTGTACTCCAAAATGCTCTTGACTCAAGGATATCATATTGGGATCTTCCTCAACTTCACATGTAACGAGTACGATGGTTACCTGGGCAGTTTGGCGCAGACGATGACCCTCTAGTCTCAAGAGTTGGCAATTTTGGACTTTCAGGTTGAGCTCTTCGTGGACTTCTCTTTTAATGCAGTCTTGCCAGCGTTCCCCGGGTTTGAGTTTTCCTCCCGGAAGGTCCCATCGCCCCGTTTCTGTTTTGAGTAAAACAACCTGACCATGGATCACACAAATCGCTTTTACAGCTACGGCATGGCGAGGGGCAAAAATATCCGTAGGTATAACTCTGCCCACCGTTCTGAGAAACAGGTGTTTCAAGCCTCGCTGACCCTTGAGATTCTGCAGCTTTTCCTTTTGCTCTTTCTGTTCTGGGTCTGGGTCTCGTTTTTCTTGCCCTTGCGCGTGTCCATAGGGATTAACATCTTCAGTTTCGGCGGGCATGGAGTCAGACGGCTCCTGGGAACCCGTTAAGTAATCCTGACCATTATATTCAGGCACCAGCTTTTTCAGACAGCTTATTAATAATTCAAAGTCGCTTCTGGTTTTGGATAATTCGCCGAGGTCCTGGAAGCAAATAATATCGCGGTCAGAGCACTCCGACTGAATATCGGCAATCATTATTTTCGGATGATGAGTAGTTTTGACTTTTTCTTTGTCTGAAAGAAGCTCCTCATATAGCTTTTCGCCGGGACGCAGTCCTGTAATATGAATGGGCACATCTTTATCGGGAATGAGTCCTGAAAGTTGAATGAGTCGGCGTGCCAGATCATAAATTTTAACCGGCTGTCCCATGTCGAAAACGAATATTTCGCCGCCTTTTCCCATGACTCCGGCTTCGAGCACGAGCTGACAAGCTTCCGGAATAGTCATAAAATAACGAGTAACCTCCTTATGTGTGACCGTGAGCGGTTTTCGCTCTTCAATTTGCTTTTGAAAAAGCGGAACCACTGAGCCATTAGATCCCAATACATTACCGAATCGGGTAATAATAAACTGCGTGCCGACATCCCAATCCATATGCATGTGGCGAATAAAAATTTCAGCTGCACGTTTGCTTGCACCCATCACGTTGGTGGGGTTGATCACCTTGTCGGTTGAAACGAGTACGAATTTTTTGGCAGAAACGGCAATAGCTGCCCTTGCTACATTTATGGAGCCAAACACATTGGTCTGCACCGCTTCATCCGGATGGCTTTCCATGATGGGCACGTGCTTATACGCGGCTGCGTGAAAAACGTACTGTGGCTGATATTCGCTAAAAATCTCTTTTATTTTGTCTCCGGCTCTTACATCACCTACCAGGGCCACAAAGCGCTCATCGTGGAGTTCGCGACGGAGTTCTACCAGTGGTGACTCGGACTGGTCGACACCTATTACCATTTTGGGCTGAAACTTTAAGAGTTGCCGAACAATCTCACTCCCTATTGAGCCGGCACAACCTGTAACCAGGACGCACTGTTCGTTGATTTCTTCGGAAATTTTAAGTTTATCCAACTCTATGGCGGGTCTGTTTAGCAGATCAGAAAACTTGACCTTTTTTAGTTGCTTCTGACTAAGTCTATTATTGATCCACTCCTCTGTAGAGGGGACCTTGAGTACTTCCACCTGATGTTCCAGACAGATATTAATAAAGTGGATGCGCCGCTGATCAGGTAAATCCCTTATAGCGATTATGGCTTTTTTAATATTTTGCTCTTCCAGAAGCCTTTCCAGTTTACCTTCTATCTTGTAAATAGGCACTCCGTTGAGTTGTTTTCGGTGAACTTTCGGATTGTCGTCGACAAAAGCAACAACTCGAAATTGATTGGAAGGTGTATTTTCTATAATACTAAGTGTCTGAGCCCCGAGTTGGCCGGCACCATAAATTATGGCATTGGGAACTCGACCCTTATTCTTCTGACGCAGATATTTATATAATAAACGCAGAAAAATTCTAAATCCACCGGAAAGGTACAAGAGAAAAAGATAATCAATTACGATGACGGTGGCTGCACGATCACCCGGCAAGGCCAGAGGGAACGTTTTGAGGATAGCATAAAATACAACCGTAGAACTGGTGGCAGCCAATGCCAGGTTCATAAAGTCTTTCTCACCAACAAACCGTATGATGATGAGGTACGTTTTGAACACTATAAAACTAATGGCCCTCAGAGTTAATAAAATCCAGGGAACTGAGCTAAGCATGACCATGCTCCAACTGGTCGCATTTAGCGTTCGATCAACGAAAACAGCAAAACCAAATGCGAAAAGAGCAAATGCCAAATCAATGCCCAGAATAAATATTTTGGTAAAGGAACCAGAAATTCGATTATTCTGTCCCGGCCGGTAACGGTTAACCCATTCTGTGATCTTTGTTTTATTGATCATTGGGATTGGGATTGGCAAGACATTCTTCTAAGGCCTTTTGAATACGTTCCATATCCTCCTGAGTCATATTTGAGCCACTGGGAAAACAAAGTCCGTTTTGAAATAGCTTTTCAGCCCGATCTCCTCCAAAATAAGGGCAGTCTGAATAAACGGGCTGCAGGTGCATCGGCTTCCATAGAGGGCGGCATTCGATATTATCTTTTTCCAGTGCCCGACGCACTGCCTCAGGTTTCCAGTCTGAGGGGCCCAGGTCAAATGCACTTAACCATCGATTACTTTGAGATAAAATATCCCCTTGTTGACCAACCCAATTTAGGCCCCATTTTGAAAACCAATTTACATAGGTCTGGAAAATATGTTGCCGTTGCTCAATACGCTGATCCAGCACTTCCAGCTGTCCCCGGCCGATACCAGCCAACACATTCGACAGCCTGTAGTTATAGCCCACCTGACTGTGCTGATAGTGTGGGGCCGGGTCGCGCGCCTGTGTAGCCAAAAATCGTGCTTTTTCGATCCACTCTTTTCGATCAGAAACCAGTGCGCCGCCGCCGCTGGTGGTGATTATCTTATTTCCATTGAAAGAGAAGGCCCCGAGATCGCCCAGGCTTCCCGTCTTCTTTCCTCTATAGGATGCGCCGAGCGATTCAGCAGCATCTTCGATGATCGGAATCTCATATTTTTGACTGATTTCTAAGACTTCATCCATGGCTGCTGGCATGCCGTAGAGGTGAACCGGCATGATCGCTTTAATTTTTCCGGGGTACTTTGCTTTCTGACTTCGGATGGTTTGAATGGCCTCTTCCAATGCATTGGGGTCCAGGTTCCAGGTGTTTGACTCCGAATCTATAAACACAGGCGTAGCTCCCGTGTAGTGAATGGCGTTGGCAGATCCGCAAAAAGTAAAACTTTGACACAGTACGTAATCTCCGGGCTGAGTGCCGAGTATTATAAGCGCAAGGTGTAGTGCTGCTGTTCCCGAAGAAAGTGCCGCGGCATGAGAGATCCCATTATATTCTTGTAATTCTTCCTCAAAGGCATTGACATGAGGACCTAAAGGTGCAATCCAATTGGTTTCAAAGGCCTCCTTGACATACTCTAATTCCCGAGTACCCATATGCGGAGAGGAAAGCCATATTTTTTTCTTGTCAACACTCATAATCGTAAAATATTAATCAGAAACTCATTCCTCATTCCCCAGGCGAAATCCAATAGAAATCATAATATTCTGGTGCGTAGTGGTATTCTGTTCTGGATTGATGGTTTCTATATTGGCCAGACCTTGAACGTAAGAGGCTGATAAAATCAACTCCGAAAACTCAACTCCTATAGAAACCATTACTCCATAATCAACAGATTTGAAATCTCCATTGTCACCCCAGTCTATGACCGACTCTTCCTCGTATTGCTGCCCCTCAAATGTATATTCAAAAAACCGCGTTCCACTTAGCCCGAATCCAAAATAAGGTCCGGCTGAGGCTATGAGGTTCATACCTCCCATCGCAAACCGACTTTTGAACAAAATGGGTACATCTAAATACAACAAACTTGTGGTTTGGTCTCCGGAGTAGGAAATCGAATCCATTTCTTCAGGATCGAAAAATGAACTCGTGAATTCAGATTTGAATCCTTTACTTTGCAAAAGTAAGCCCGTTTCCAGTCCAAATTTGTTACTAAATGGAAGCTCAACAAAAGCACCCACATGAAAACCTGTCGTTATGTTTCCAGAGTTATTAACAGCATCCGGACCCTCAAAAGCCATGTTGGACAAGTTTAATCCCCCCTTGACATTGAAGCTAACAGATTGCGCAGAAATAAAATGTGGAGATAGAGACAGGAAAAAAGAGCTAAAAATTAACAGTATATTTAAGCGCATAAGCGAGCATTTAGGTGTATTTCTTTAAAGGTAATTATTATTCACAAATATACCAACGGATGACTTTTTTCAATCTAAACGCGATATTGAGATTATGCTGAGCTTTAGCGTATTCATTTACATTTTTTTAAACTCTGTAGAACTGGCCGCCAGAATAAACCATGTTGATTAGGCATGCTAATTTTACGCTACTTTAAAAAATGTCCAGCGCCACTTTCATAGGCCTTATCTCAATTGATTACCCATCCAGACATATAACCGTCCCCAAAAAATTCTATAGATAAATCCACGAGTGTGAAGGCCCTCGTTTTTGATCATAGCTAAGAGCGCGGAACCCAATCGATTCGAAGGTAAAATAATTCGCTTTGGCTATCTTAAGTCAGCTGACAGATGCTAAATTTGAAAAGCTGTTAATCGATCAAAAACGTTCTCAATCCGAGGAGGACTTGAAGAGCAAGTCAAGGGTGGGACTTCGTCCATTTCAGCTGGCTGTGGCAGTTCTGACAATTCACTTTGCATAAAAACCGGCCAATGGTAGTGTTGAGCATAAAAATCAGCTAAATAGAGTTGTTCAGGGTGGCCCGGTGTTGGAATCAGCATTGCTGTTCTTTCCCAAACGCATAAATCTGTAAGTTGGCAAAAATCACTTCGACAAAGAATGTGTTTGGACTGCGCCACGATTTGAGCCAGCTCATCACTATCGGGATCTACGCAATGACTCAAATGAGAATACTTCTCCAGATCAGCTGCGGCATCACTCGGGGTCACAAACATAAATTTCTTATCCGCTTGGGTTTGGGATATTTGACAAAGTTGCTTTTCGAGTTGCGCGCGCGCTGGCTCTGGACCATTTAGGATAAAAAGCCATTCATATTGAACCGGAGATTCTGCAGGAATTGCATTGTGAAACCGACTTAATGGTCCTATATAATGACAATTCTGTTCCAAACATTTGTGCGATAGTTGGCTTCCCAGGCCCGGTGCCTCCTGGAAGTCGGGCACCCAAATTTCAGTGAAGTGCCCCAGCCACTGCCTCTGCACCGTATTGGCCATAGTATCGGTCAATTTTTTTCGCGCTTTAATATGAAGCTGGTGGGTCAAAAAAAAGGAAGGGCGATCTTCAATAAAACAACCATATCTTCCATCTGAAATGATGGCATCAAAGGGTGTTTTATGATGTTGCTTTTTTATAACATCGCGCTCCTTTTCAAGTGCTTGAATCAGTTCTGGAGATTTCATCGCAATATTCATCGCCATATTATTCCAGCGATATTGTCCTTTATACGATGGCAGCTTCAGGGTATGTAGTTGCGGAAACAATCTACCTAAGCGCTCCAACACCTGATCCCCGGACGCAAGAGTGATGCGGTATCCTTTATCTAATGCCGACTCAATGATGGGCAAACACCTCATAGCATGCCCCCAACCCCAGTCGAGTATAGCAACGGCAATGTGCGGTCTGTTCTGCCCCATGACTACAAATTAGTTGAGTTTGATCTCGTCTTCTTTGCCGTCAAAAAAGTGGTATTCCATGAGAGGTAAGTCGTTTTTAGCCTTGATGGGAATCCATTTCCCATGCTTGAGATACCACTTCATTTGAATCGAGGGAAGGCCTTTTTTCAGGAAAGCCTCAATGAATGGATGAACGTGCAACTTAATCTTAGATTTCGGCCTGGACTGGCGAATAAATAGCAAATCCCGGTCGATTTCATCTGTAACCAGAACAGTAGCGTTCACTTTGCCTGTTCCATGGCAAGTAGGACATTTTTCTGCCGTATCAATTTTTACTGCCGGCCGTACCCGCTGACGCGTAATTTGAATCAAGCCAAATTTACTCAATGGTAAAATGGTATGCTGAGCACGGTCCTTTTTCATGGCATCTTTCAACGTGCTGTATAGCTTTTTGCGATGCTCATACTTTTTCATATCGATAAAGTCGACCACGATAAGACCTCCGATATCTCTTAGACGCAATTGTCTGGCAATCTCTTCTGCTGACTCCAGGTTCACATATAATGCGGTTTCTTCCTGGCTCGCACGTCGAGATTTTGGCCCTGAGTTGACATCAACTACATGCATAGCTTCAGTATGCTCTATAACTAAATAGGCTCCAGAAGGCATCGTTGCTGTTTTCCCAAAAGCCGACTTTATTTGTCGGGTGATCCCGTAGCGGTCAAAAACAGGCTGCTTCCCTTTGTAGGAGCGCAGGATTCGTTGTTTATCAGGGGCGATCTCACCTAAATAATCCTTGAGGTTGTTGTAAAGGTCTTCATCGTTTACGACAATTCTGTTAAATGAGTCGGAAAGTAAATCCCTGAGTATTGAACTGGTTTTGTCCAGTTCACTCAACAATTTCATTGGGGCTTTGGCATTGTGCAGTTGAGAGTGAATGTCTTTCCACTTGCCTACGAGTTCACTCAACTCGTTGTGCAGATCGGCCACTTTTTTCCCTTCAGCTGCAGTTCGCACGATCACCCCAAAGTTGCCCGGCTTTATACTCTCGATGAGAAGTTGAAGGCGTTTGCGTTCATCGGGGTTTCGTATTTTTTTGGAAACCGCTACCACGTCATTAAATGGGGTTAAAACAATGTACCGGCCGGGGATGGTCACTTCACAACTTAACCGTGGCCCTTTGGTTGATATAGGCTCTTTAAGGATTTGAACGAGAATGGGGTGTTTTTTATCCACCACATCATTGATCTTTCCGGACTTATGAATTTCCGGCTCTATCTTAAAATCTCTGAGCTCTGATGTTTGTTGACTTCCGGAAACACTTCCCCGAACAAATTTTTGTAGCGATTGAAACTTTGGTCCGAGATCCGTATAGTGTAGAAATGCATCTTTTTTGTGATCTATATCTACAAAAGCAGCATTTAATCCAGGCATGAGTTTTTTCACTCGCCCAATAAAAATGTCACCCACGGTAAATTCGTTATTGGTGGACTCACGATGAATCTCTACCAACTTACCATTCTCAATCATCGCTATTTCAACTTCTGCTGGAGAAGCATTGATGATTAATTCTTTTTCCACTTCCGATATTTTTAGTTCATGCACAGTGAGATTGCTCTAAGCGTGAGCGAGAGTCAAATGACCCTGTCAACAGGAAGAGAAAGTATATAATGGGAGATGCGAATCACATAGACTCGCAGGACCATCAGGTAGAAAAATGAGCTGGGGCTGCTATTGCAGTCCCAGCACTGTGCAGAGGTTAATAATTATTTCTTCTTCTTGTGACGGTTTTTACGAAGCCTCTTTTTCCGCTTGTGCGTTGAAATCTTATGTCGTTTTCTTTTCTTTCCACTTGGCATAATTCTAAGTTTTTTTTGTTTTTATTAATCTGATTTGCACTGCTGCTGACTGCGTTTCGCTTTTTCCAGCTGTTGGGTTGAGGCATAAGCCTCCGCAAGTAAACAATGTGCGTTTTTCCTGTTTGGGTTGAGCTCAAGAGCTCGTTCCAGGCGTTCAATCGCCCGTTCATATTGTCCGGTTTGAATAGCTAACCGACCGAGTTGGTATAAAACTCCGGCATTCTCCGGATATTGCCGACTGAGTTCAAGTAACATTTGAATCCCTTTCATCGGTTGGTCTTCAAGGGGTGCCTGAACATAGGTTAAAGCTAAGTTGATGCGATGATTGACATTTTCTGGTTCCATCGTTATCGCATTCTCAAAAGCGCTTCGAGCTTGATCAGCGGCAAACATTCTTTCTTTCGGAGCCACCTCTTCTTTGTGCAGGGCCAATGCAAAAGTGGTACCTGCCATAGACCAAGAAGCGGGCGTCTCTTCTAAATTTGCCACGCGCTCCGCATAATGACCTGCCAAAACCGGCTCCTCCTGCTCGTACCATGCACCTGACAATTCTTTAAAACGCGCTATGGAATCGGCTCGGTTGGTACTATTCTCAATCGATGCATTGATGGAACGGATCTGAAGCTGAACTTGTTGATCTAATTCCGGAAGTTTTTCACGGACTAGATTGCTGGCGCTCGTTCGTTGCATTTGAAACGATCGGCTCGAATCATACTCATAGGCTTCAGGTGGACGGGTATCCAATCCTATGTAGATGGCCGCGACGACGACGACTCCTAAACTCAACAAAATCCACTGTGCTTTTCCCATTAAATGCGTGTTTCTCTATTCGTCGTCGAGTTCTTGAACGTTTTCCTTTACTCGCTCAACAAACACCTTCGAGGGTTTAAAGGCAGGGATGTAGTGTGCGGGTATCTCAATCGCTTTATTCTTCTTAATATGACGACCAATTTTCTTGGCACGTTTCTTCACGATAAAAGAACCGAAGCCCCGGATGTATACATTCTCACCCTCCGTCAAAGAGTCTTTCACTTCTGTGAAAAAAGATTCTAACGATACGAGAACATCTACCTTCGGCACACCGGTCTTCTCTGAAATAGCTGCAACTAAGTCTGCTTTCCTCATATTCTAATTTTTTCATTCATAAGCTCACCTGAATAGAAATTTTTCTTCTGAGCGGCACAAAGGTCGCATTTTTTTTCATAATCAAGAAGATTTGCCCCTATTTTGTGCGATAATTAACTGAAAATCACGAAAGTATCCCCTTTTTGACTTGAAAGTATGTGGCTAAAAGCTAGTCATTATGGCGAAAAGATGAGAATGAAATCGCATCGCGCACTCCCATTCCCAATGTGAATTCTGCTCCCAGAACTATCAGACAAATGTGGATAGTGGCACCAAGGAATAGTCTATGGGTATACCTACAACCGCACCTCTTAGTAATTTCACTACCATCTCAACCCGCATCAGAGTGCGCAAAACCCCACTAAAGCTTTCTCAAAAAAATATTTATGGGCTTTCACACCCATATAGCTTCTCATTCCGGGCATCATTAAAGTATAAGTGGGATTGCTTTTCGTCAAAGAATTAAGATCCCAAATGAACACTTCACCTCTATCCCAAATCAATCCCACTCCCTCATTTTCTCCGCGACATTCCTTACCTTTGAATATCACGTAAAACAGAACACCCTTATGCCAAAACATCATATTTTTATCGCCGGAAGCGGCGGAATCGGCCGGGCACTCGGCCTCATTTTAGCGGATCAAAAAGAAGTTGACGCTTGCCTTTATTTAGGTGATATCGCTCCCGAAGCGGCTCAGGAGGCCGTGGACTATATTCACAAGGGATTAGAAAAAAACGTGGCCAAACCCGTCACTATGCCCAAAGAGGGCCTCAGCCCGAATTGTGAAAAGGTGCTGAAGCAATGCGATATTCTTTTGGATTGCCTTCCCGGCAGCCAGGCACCCCGAATGGCCCAATGGGCAAAAAAATATGACTTGCACTACGCCAATCTTACCGAATACGTTCAGGAAACACAAGAAGTACTCAAAATTGCCGCTGACGCCTCGACCGGTTACGTCCTCCAAACCGGCCTCGCTCCCGGATTTATCAATATTCTGGCTCATCAACTCTACCAGAAGTTTTCCCACCGCCACGAAGTCAGTGTCATCGACCGCATCGCCATGAAAGTGGGCGCACTCACTCGACATGCCCAACCCCCTCATTATTATGGTTTTACCTGGAGCCCCATCGGAGTGGCTACTGAGTATATCAAAAAAGCGGAGGTGATTCGCAATTTTGAGAAAAAGTATATCGACTCCCTCTCCGACACCCGAACCCTTATTATCGATGGGATCCGATATGAAGACGACTTCACATCCGGCGGAGCCGCCAATCTTCCGGACTTTTTTCGTGGAAAAGTTCGAGAGCTGGATTACCGCACCCTCCGATGGCCCGGCCACTATGACTGGGCCAGAGAGGTCATCGCCGCCGCTCCCGACAGTACCCAGTCTGTCGACTACCTTCAAGACCGAATGTTAAATGCCATCCCTCTCATAGATGATGACCAGGTGATCATCTATGCCTCTGTCTCGGGAAAGGATGCTAGTGGCCAACTGCACAGCATAGAAAAATCGTACCGCATCGGTCCCCGCAAGATTGGAAATCAGCAGCTGCGCGCCATTCAGCACACCACGGCAGCGCCACTAGCTGAAGTTGCCTTCCAACTGCTTCAGGGAAAGTGGACCGGCCCCGTGCTCCAATCAGATATTGATCCAAAAACATTTTTATCCGGGCCCTTCGTTCAGGCCTCATACGGCATCTAAGCATTCTTTACGCTATATTCGCACTCTAAAAAATTAATCCCATCATGCGTTTTATCCTTTTTGCCCTCATTTCGATCCTCACTCTTCCCATGAGCGCCCAATACACGCCCACCGAAGAAGACGCCTTTATGGTCAGAGACTTGTATACCACAGCTCTCGAAGACCAATATGGATATAATTGGTTGCGAGACCTCACAGAAAATATCGGGCCTCGTCTCAGTGGCTCCGAAGGCGCAGCTCAAGCCGTGTATTTTGTCAAACAACATATGGAGACACTCGGAGCCGATACCGTTATCCTTCAAGAAGTGCCCGAGGTGCCGCGTTGGGAAAGAGGAACGAAAGAAACCGTGCGATTTGTCGATGCGCCCATCTGGGGGAATATCGAATTGCCCGCACTCTCGCTGGGTAACTCCATCGGAACTCCGGAGGGCGGGCTGAAAGCTCAAGTCGTAGAAGTTCATG
>CAZVFU010000047.1:15469-17982 GCA_964626595.1 uncultured Saprospiraceae bacterium | reverse complement strand
CTGTGGAGTGGGTCCCTACGCCAGCCGGCGGAGGGAGACCGCGCCGCTCCCCAACTCAACGACTTGGGGAGCGGTAAGGGCCGAGTGAGGCGGCCGAGGTCCCGAAAATCACCTTCGGTGATTTCGAGGACGGAGGCCGGGGTCTGAACGAGCCCCGAAACATAGCGGCCCAGCACTATTTTGCTGGGTCGAAAAAATACTATTTTTTTCCACGTAGCTCATATGAACTGCTTGATTTCATGGATCTCCTCCATTTTATCGCAGCAAATAGTGCTGGAACCGCCCAAATATCCCTATCTACAAAACAATATCTAATAGCTCATTGGCTGCTGCTGCAATGGCGGTGCCGGGACCAAAAATGGCTGCTACGCCCATGTCGAATAATATGTTGTAATCCTTTCGGGGAATGACTCCGCCGACAATGACCAGGATGTCTTCTCGCCCCTGCTCTTTCAATGCCTCAAGGGTCTGAGGGACAAGCGTTTTGTGACCTGCTGCGAGCGAGGAAATGCCCAAAATATGAACATCATTTTCAACGGCCTGTCGTGCGGCCTCTGCAGGGGTCTGAAAGAGGGGACCGACATCAACATCGAAACCCAAGTCGGAAAAACTGGTGGCAATAACTTTCGCTCCGCGATCGTGCCCGTCCTGACCGAGCTTAGCTACCATTATTCGGGGTCGCCGGCCGTGATTTTCATAAAAGGCATTGGTCTTTTCGCGTACGGCTGCGACATCTGTGTTTTTTTCCATACTCTTTGCATATACGCCCTGGATGAGATTGGGCTGGGCCTGGTGACGCCCATACTCCTTTTCAAGGGCATCTGATATTTCACCTAAGGTAGCGCGATGACGAGCGGCCTCCACTGCGTGTGCCAATATATTTTCATGGGGCTGGGAAGCGGCTTGAGTAAGTTTAGACAGCGAATTCTGAACAGCCTTTTCATTGCGAGTAGAACGAATGTGTTTTAGGGCGGCTTTTTGGTCGGCCAGCACTTCCTCATTTTTGACTTCCAGAGTATCAAAGGCAACATCCCTCTTCGGAGGAAAAATATTTACACCTACAATGCGGTCAGACCCCGTATCAATTTGCGCCTGTTTCCGCGCAGCAGCTTCTTCAATCCGGCGTTTGGGTAGCCCGTCCTGAATGGCTTGTGTCATACCCCCTAACTCTTCTACTTCCTCCATGAGTTCTGTGGCCCTATCGTAGAGCTGCCGCGTGAGAAATTCAACATAATGACTTCCTCCCCAGGGATCGACCATGTCAGTCATCCCGGTATGCTGCTGGAGGTATTTCTGGGTCTCTCTGGCTATGGCCGCTGAGGCATCCGAAGGCAGAGCAATAGCTTCATCATAGGCATTGGTATGCAGAGATTGTGTGCCACCAAATATGGCTGCCATGGCTTCAATGGTCGTTCGAGAAATATTATTGTAAGCATCCTGTTCTGTCAGACTCCAGCCTGAAGTTTGGCAATGCGTGCGCAATCGCATTGACTTTTCATTTTGAGCGCCGAAAGCTTTGATTTTTTCCGCCCACAACCATCTCCCGGCCCGCAATTTTGCCATTTCCATGAAGGGGTTCATGCCTATCGCCCAAAAGAACGACAAACGCGGGGCAAATGCATCAATAGACAATCCCACATCGAGGCCGGTCTTAACGTATTCAAGTCCATCGGCGATAGTATATGCCAACTCGAGATCAGCTGTAGCCCCCGCTTCATGCATATGATACCCACTGATAGATATGGAATTAAAGCGCGGCATATGCTCGGCGGTATACCGAAAGATATCTGCAATCAGCCGCATGGAAGGCTCTGGTGGATAAATATAGGTGTTGCGCACCATGAACTCTTTGAGAATATCGTTTTGGATGGTCCCACTAAGTTTTTCAGTAGGCACGCCCTGCTCCTCTGCAGCGACAATAAAAAACGCCATAATGGGAATAACAGCCCCATTCATGGTCATGGAAACTGACATCTTATCGAGCGGGATTCCATCAAATAGCGTCTTCATATCTTCCACGGTGTCTATCGCCACTCCAGCCATCCCTACATCACCCGCGACGCGGGGATGGTCGGAGTCATAGCCACGGTGAGTGGCGAGGTCGAAAGCCACGGAGAGGCCTTTTTGGCCGGCTGCCAGATTGCGTTTGTAAAAGGCGTTGCTTTCTTTTGCGGTGGAGAAGCCGGCATATTGTCGAATCGTCCAGGGACGCCCGGCGTACATACTGCTATATGGGCCTCGCAAAAAAGGAGGCGAGCCGGATACAAAATCGCGCTGAGGAGGCTTTGCGAAATCAGACCTACCGAACCACTTTGGCACTTGAATTTGCTCAGGGGTTGATTTTTGTTTTAGATCATTAGGCTCTGAGATTGGATGCCTCTGAAATGGAGATGTAAAATCGGGTCGTTTCATGCTCAAAATGTACGGAAATTCATGCAATTAAAAAAGCCCGCCAGATGAACCAGCGGGCTTTATTAATAAAGCTAAAATTCTAGAAAGAAACTTACTATCAT
>CAZVFU010000047.1:0-15369 GCA_964626595.1 uncultured Saprospiraceae bacterium | reverse complement strand
ACGTCAGAAACAAAATAACTAAAGGAAACGGTTGCACTATTATTATCCGCATCGGCGACAACCATTTCCACATCATAGTTTCCTGCTACTTCCGCAGCTATTAGCATGATGTCGGCCGCAAATTCTTGTCGACTATTGGTATCAAGGACAAGTAAATTGGAAGGAGCTGAAGTCCCATTAATAAAAAGGCGCTCAGCAAAATTGGGCAGCCGTTCACCATTTTCAAAAAAGGTAAGCGAATTCATTTCTCCGGTTCCGGCAAAGGCCTCAATAGATACCATTAAAGTATCGCCAGGAGACACAACACTCCCATCGACATCTGCATCGTCAAAAAGGGATAGTTGGGGATCTTGGATAATGGGGTCATCATCATCATCACCACAAGCAACAAAAAGTAAACTTAGCAATAGAAATAGAAAGGGAAGATTCTTAATCATGTTTTGTAAGATTTTGGTTAACTTTTATTTAACGTAAAGATAAGGCCATTTATGTCAAAAAATAGGATATTTTTTCATTCTTAATGTTACGAACGCTCTATTTTATAGTAAGCGGGGTCTACAAACGATCAAATAAACACTCAAGCAGGGTTTAGATATCCATTTATAGCCCAAAAGCCTACCTTGTTCATTACTTAACGGCATCTGGCCAAGTCCATAAAAAAAGCCCGACGATGAAATCGCGGGCTTCTTAAATCTTCAATTCTGCTTTACTTTTATTGCGCGGCTTTAATCGAGAAAGTATAACTATCATTATTGTCGCCCTGGCTGTTGTTTACTGATGCCACGGAAAGTAAAAAATATTCCACACCTCTTTGTAGACCATAGACTTCTCCAGTTTCGACCTCCCGACCAGAATCCTCTACTATTTCGCCCTCCTGGAATCGCTCTCGGACTTCCGCTTTCGTTAAAACGCCGTCGAAATCCAACCCACCATCGAATACAACCAATTGTAAGGGTCTGTCCGCCACGAGATTAGTATCCACATTAGCTATGCGCTGTTGCCAAGTTCCATCTGCATTATTGCCAAAATCAATAATATCAGCAGAAGTGGATTCGAAGCTTGTAGACTCTCCCGAGCTCAGGTCTAAACCACCGGTAGGCCCATCTTTTTCAGAATTCTCTAAAACACCTTCAGATTCAACCACATCTTTTACGAAATAACTCAAGGACGCACGAGATGTGTTTTCATCTGGATCTGCCAGTTCTATTTCTACTTCATAATTGCCACCCAACTGAGGCACCAATATCATCACATTTATATCGAGTGAAACTGAATTTGCACTTCCCGGAGCAATATTTAACTGCGTTGCTGGGGATAAACTATCATTGACAAATAAACGCGTAGCAAAATTGGGCAAGCGCTCGCCATTTTCAAAAAACCGAACATGCTGCAATGGGTTTGTACCGGCTTGACCTTGGACAGAAAAACGAACCGTATCGCCGGGTAATAGGATAGAGTTATCTATATTTTGTGCGTCTGTTATCGAAACTTGGGGATTATCTACCTCGACTATAGAGTTATCGTCATCATCAGAACAAGCAGATACGAATAATAGAGCGGCGGAAACAAATAGAAATAGAATGTTTTTATACATGTTTTGCAACTTTTAAAAGGGTGATTTTCTACAAATATAACGAGATTTATAATATCCCAATGAAATATGCCAAACGAATCGGGCTTTAATAGATGATGTTCGCTTCTATCGGAGCTGTCAAAAGTTTAACTAAATCAGGAATTTTTGGTTCTCGTAAATACATTTCCCATCAGCAAAAATTCGCCCTTCCGGACTCATATCTGCGATCATATCCCAATGAACGGAGGATTCATTCTTCCCGCCAGCCTGAAGGTAAGACTGACCTATGGCCATGTGTACGGTTCCCCCAATCTTCTCATCAAACAGAATATTTCCCGTGGTCTCTTTTATATTATAATTAGTTCCAATAGCTGCCTCCCCAAATCGTCGAGCGCCGGGTAATTGAAAAATTTCATCCAGAAATTCCTGCCCTTCTTCAGCTCTCCATTCTTGAATATAGCCTTGCTCTACTTTTAATGTACATCCTCGCACCCTATGGCCGCGAAATACCGTCGGTAAATCAAAATAAATATGGCCCTGAACGCTATCCTCAACTGGTGAAGTATAAATCTCTCCTGAAGGCATATTGGTTCGCCCATCTGAGTTAATCCACTCTCTTCCCTTCGTAGAAAACCGGATATCAGAGTGCGCATTTAAGTATCGAATGTCCGAGCACCCATTTAGGTAATCGACTACTCGTTGTTGACGTTGACGAACGTCAAGCCAGGCTGCCATTGGATCTGTCTGATTGAGCTGACAAGCAGAGAACACAAAATTTTCGTAATCACTCAAGGCCATCCCCGCCATTTGAGCAGCGGCTTGTGTAGGAAACTGACATAAAGAACGCTTGAGACTTCGATCCGCTGTACGCTTGAAGTACACCTGACTAATGGCTTCCATAGCACGCGATCGCATCTCTCTTTTTTCAGCTTTACCCCCGTTTGTTTCTCTCAAATTATAGGGCGCCCGAATGTGCAAAAAAGCCTCAAAATCGTGAATAGCCGTTTTATAAAATGGCGAGATATACTCCAATTGGTGTTTTTCAGCCTTATCGTTATAAATTTTCATTTGCTCTGAAAAGCTAAAAAGGACATGAGGATGGCCGCCTGCTTCCAAACATTTTCCATAAAGAGCACGAACTAATGGCTCTGCCAATAGCGTAGTTTTAATCAATAGTCGATCGCCTTTTTCGATTTCAAGACAATAATCGATCAGAAGTTTAGCATATCTATCCCAAATGGGCTCTTGAGCATGAAGCATTAAAAAAAGTTTGTTTTGTAAGGATATCTGATTTTATATTGCTCTTCGATCATCGCTCCTAAAATGGCGCGCATCCGGTCCATGTTTTCTTTTGTCAAGGCGGACACAAAAACACAGGGGCTGTCATATTGGTGAATGAGCTGCTGACGAAGTTCCGTTTCCAACTGTTCTCTCTCCTCTTCCGACAATAAGTCATCGAAATTTTTCTCCCGAAACTTATCGATTTTGTTAAAGACATACAGTGTAGGCTGGTCGAGCACCCCCAAATCTTTTAAGGTATTTCGAACTGTAGCTATATGGTCTTGGTAATGAGAATGAGAAATATCCACGACATGAACCAGAATATCAGATTCGCGAACCTCGTCAAGAGTCGACTTAAAACTTTCTACGAGGTGGGTGGGTAATTTTCGAATGAAACCCACCGTATCTGACATGAGAAAAGGCATTCGTCCAAAAACCACCTTTCTCACGGTCGTATCGAGTGTAGCAAATAGTTTGTTTTCAGCGAACACCTCTGATTTACTTAAGCGATTCATCAGCGTGGATTTCCCTACATTGGTATACCCCACCAAAGCTACGCGAATAAGTTCCCCCCTGTTTTTCCGACGGGTCTGATTTTGGAGGTCTATTTTCTCCAATTTATTCTCGAGTTTTTTAATCTTATCTCGAACAATTCGACGATCCGTTTCAATTTCTTTTTCACCGGGCCCACGCATTCCAATTCCTCCCTTTTGGCGTTCAAGGTGAGTCCAAAGTCCACGCAATCGCGGAAGAAGATATTGCATTTGGGCCAACTCGACTTGTGTGCGAGCTTGTGCTGTTTTAGCACGACCAGCGAAAATATCAAGTATGAGGGATGATCGGTCGACAACCTTAACTTTACATTTCTTTTCGACGTTGTTCATCTGAGAAGGAGATAAGTCCTCATCAAAAATGACCAGATCAATACCGTTTTTGTCTATGTAATCTGCGATTTCATCAAGCTTTCCACTCCCCACAAAATACTTCGTGTGTGGATGACTTAGTTTTTGAACAAACCGCTTTTTGGTAAAGGCTCCGGCGGTCAAAGCTAAGAACTCCAACTCATCCAGGTATTCCTCAACTTGCTCTTCAGAACTATCGGGTGTGACCACACCAACGAGAACGGCCTTCTCACCAGATTTCGAAACTCCTTTACGGTCAGATTCGCCAATATTCCAATCATTCGTTACTGTCATAAATTATTTACGTGCTTTCGATTGTATATAAACCACTTTTTTCAATTAAAGATGGAAATATACTAATTCTATTGGGATTTCGCGATCCAATATAAAGGATTAAGTTTGTTCTTATCCTCCCATATTTCAAAATGAAGTCGGGACTGGACCACCTCTTCCTCCTCCGCAAGAACCCCTAATAAAGCCCCTCTGCTGACCTCTTGACCCTGAATAACAAAGACTTCTTCCAATCGAGAATAAACAGTGAAGTATTTCCCGTGGCGAATAATAATCATTTGGTTATACCCAGGGACTTCAGCCGTTCCAACTACAGTACCTTCAAAAATCGACTTTACCTCAGCCCCTGCTTCTGTGCTGATATCAATCCCGTTATTTTGAACCTGAATATTAGATAAAGTGGGATGAGCTTGTTTACCAAAGCGTCGGGTAACCACCCCACGCTCGACCGGCCAGGGTAATCGACCCTTATTATTGGAGAACGCGCCGGAAATGGCTTTGCCTTCGGGTGTTTTTGCAAAGGACTTTTTATCCTCCTTCTCCTCTGTTTTTCTACCTCGGTCGATAGCTGAAGAAATCGCCCGATTTAAGGTTTCCTTATCGGCTAGTTGTACCTTCAATTGCCTGCGTAATTTGTTTTCTTCCTTCTTCAAATCATTGAGCAATTCCTGCTCCCGACCAATATCTGAGGATAATGCCTGAGCGTTGGCTTCTTCGCGCTGGATTTGCTTCCGGCGTCGCTCCTGCTCCTTTTTAACAGACACCCGTTTCATTTCTAAATCGTCCTTGAGCTCCAGTATACTTCGCCTTCGTTCATTCTGCCAGGCCTCTAATTGGTTGAGATAAACCCATCTCCTAAAGAGTTGATTCGCACCTGAAGCGGAAATATAATACATCCAGGGTGGCTGTAGTTTTTTCCATCGGTACATTTTCTTTAGAGTAGCAAAATACTCTGCAGTCTTTACCTGAAGTTGCTCTTCCATATCAGCAATGGAGTCATCGAGCTGACGCACCCGTTCCTCACTGAGTTCCAGATCCCGCTTATAATTTTGGAACAGTTGACGCCTACTTTCCATCTGAGCTTGAAGGGTTTCCAAGCTAGATAAGGATTGTTGTTTACTACCCCCTGTTTTCTTAAGTAACCTTTGGGTGGTTGAAATTTGTCGATTGAGTTGTTCGCGTTCCTGCTCAAGTTCTTTGCGGGACTGCCCAAATACCTCAAGACTAATAAGGAGTATAGCTAGAAGGAATATCGATATCTGTACTTTGAGGTTCATCAAGCGCGACCTTTGAAATATTCAGCTCAATACCTAGCTGATCTACTGGTGAACGAAAAGAATATTCGCGAATATATGAAAAATTTCTTTTATCTGTAATTTTGTGAAAATCAGACTGCTTGACAATGAGGTGTTGTTCACCCTCCCCGTTTTCTACTTCTTGTTTCCAGTCGGCTGAAACCATATCCAATGGGGGACGCAAAAGATAAGAGTATTGGATATCACTATTTTTCGATGATTTTACCTGAACTAACGAGTCCTGTGGCCGAATCTTATCTTTTCGATTCACTCGCATAGGAATGCCCCAAACCAAATGCTGGATTTCAGTAAAAGAGAGGTCTGTACCGATCAACTCTCGAGTGGATTGAATATCTGTTCGAATAAAAGTCCTTTGAAGCTTATTAATGCCAATGATGGAATCTGGAGTGATTCGAAATCGACCTACTTCAAAACCAAATTTGCTCAAACGAATCCAACATACTTTATCATTCTCTAAATATACTTTGATCGTTCCACTCACATTAAATTCACGACTGTCTACACTTACACGCCCGGAATAAGCCAACATAGAAGAAGGGAATTCAGGCTGCAATAATAGCCGTTTAAGGTCACTACCCTCCTCCATCTCTCCCTTCACCTTGTCAGGTAGATTCGATGTTCCACCACATGCTGAGAGCATGAGACTTATAAAAAGAAGTAAATAGAAACCAAAAAAATTCGAAAAGGATTTAAAATCCATAAAGTAGGCCCACATATTTCGTTTCATAAAATAATTATTGCTTCCATGAAACGCCTCGATTCTCTAATTCCGTCTGAATCTCCTTTGCTTTTTCTGTTTTTCCTTGCTTTACGGCAATTTTGTATCTTAATACATAGGACTCGGGCTGTGTGTACCCACCTTCGTTCCAGCTATCGCTAACTCGTTCATCCGCCCGTTTTAGATCGCCTAAATGAAAAAATGCCCAAGCTTGAGTCAAATTTAGAAGATAAGGATTATCCTCGCCGCCAGACTTGGAGGTTATATATTGCAGCCAATCCTCTGAAAAAGAAACTTCATCATGCTTTAAGGCAAATAGCAAAGTGGGAAGCTCAATTTTTTCAGCATCTCCCGTTTCTACCGATTTTTTAAACCAGAATAGATCTTCGTTCGAGGTATCCTTAGGCTCGATTAAATACCGCATCACGGCAGCCTTTTTTTGTAAATAATCGTTGGCTCTAATCATTCTGGAACCTGAGCTCAAAAAATAGTCTGCCTCTTGTTTATCATTCAACTGAAGGTATGCATATGCCAAATTTAGATGCAATTCGCCATTATTGGGATAGCGCAAAAGCAAATCTTCTCCCCATTCAACCACTGTTGAATACCGTTGAGCTTGGATTAAGATACTCATATATCTTAATATTTCATCCAGCTCGAGTTGACTTCTGGAGTCCTGAGCAAAGTATAAAATTCGATCAACGGCTTCTCCCCATTGACCGTTATATCCAGCAGCTTCAATATAAAGTGATTGAGCTTCAGTAGACTCAGGCTCATTTCGATATAGGCTCTGAGCAGCAGAAAATAAAGCTTCCCGATCTTTCCGTGCTGTAACGGAATAAGACGAAAGTCCACTCGTCAGTAAATCTATTTTATCTGATATAGATACATCATTCGATTTCAGGATCGGAGTAATTCCCTCCAGATAGGCTTCCAGGTTTCCATTGGACTCTAAATGGACCAAGCGCTTTTTTGCTTCCCAGGCTTCGGGGTGGTACAAATTTACTTTTCTAAGAACCTCTAATTCTTTTTCAATATCTTGTTGAGCTTGATACACCTTGGCAAGTCGGTATAAATAGGGAAGGTGTTTAGGTGCTATTTCTAAGAGTAGTTTTGCCCGTTTTTCTGCTTTTTCAAAATCTTGCCCACTTAAAAGGACATCCAAATGTAATTCCAATATATCCGCTCTGGCTCCGTTTTGAATGGGAATAACTTGATATACGTGAGTTAACCATTTGTCAGCATCATTTAAGTTAGAAGCCTCAAGATATAAATGAGCTGGACGCAAAGCCGCCTGAACAGATGTTGAATCCAGAGCCCAAATTTTCTGGGCCGTTTCGGCCGCAGCATCCATCTGGAAGTTCTCTTTGAGTAAGGTCAATTTCAATTCAAGCACATCACGGTTCTCGGGAGCCAAGGTTTCTGCCCTATTCACCTGACTGATTCCCTCTATCAGATTGTCCGCTTGCCAGGACCATTTTGCCAAATAAAAGTAGGGAGCAAAGTCTGTCGGTTCCTGAGAGCTAAACTTCCGCATTTTCTCAATCGCTTCCTCATACTCCTCGACTAGAGCGTGTCCTACTGCATCTATATACAAGCTTTCTTTGCCTAATTGATCTTCAGACACCCCATCCACTTGCGACCAAATCGCAGGTATGCTCAAAAAAAAACATAGTATCGTAGCTCGAATCATCTAGTCTGACATTTGTGAGTAATCTCCCAAACTAACCGTTTTGGGAGTTCCTTTATAATAGGCATTATTTCCGATCATGGAATTTTCAAAAACTGCATATTGTATTTCAGAATTTGTTTGTATCACCGTATTATTTAAAACAGTTTGCTTTAACACACAATGATCGCCAATGGAAACGTGCGGTCCGATTACAGAATTTCGAATAGTAACATGGTTGCCAATGTGGCAGGGGGGAATTATTGTACTATTGATAATAGTTGCTGACACTTTTTCCAGATCCTGATTGTGCTCCGTATCCAATATGCGTTTATTCGTTTGAATGATGGCCTCTTTATTTCCACAATCCATCCATTCATCGACAGTATCAACCCCAAAACGGACACCATCGGATCGCATGCGCTCCAAAACAGTTGTAATTTGATATTCTCCTTTTTCCTTTATCTTATCCTCTAAAAGGGTTTCCAGTTCCTTTCGCAGCCGATCTCCATCTCTAAAATAATAAATCCCCACAATAGCCAAATCTGAAACCGGCTTCGTTGGTTTTTCTACAAAACCTGTGATGATATTATCCTCATCCACGGTTACGACACCGAAGGCCGAGGGGTCTTTTACGCGCTGTGTCCAAATCACGCCCTCCTGCTCGGAGTCAAACTGAAATGCAGCTCTGAAAAGAGTATCAGAAAAGGCAACGATGCATTTCCCACTAATACTTTTCGCCGCGCAGTGAATAGCATGGGCAGGACCCAATGGCTCATTTTGATAATAAATGCTTCCCCGAGCTCCTTGATCAGAAGCAATTTTTACTAATTGATCTTCAATATCTTCTCCGAAATCACCAATAACGTATGCGATTTCATCGACTTCTTCCGGTAAGTTTTTCACTAAATCCTCTACTAATCGCTGAACTATCGGCTTCCCTGCAATGGGTACGAGTGGTTTGGGAACAGTAAGTGTATGAGGTCTCAACCGGGACCCGCGCCCAGCCATAGGGATAATTATTTTCATAGATAATTAGATTTCTTTTCCTCAATCTTAAGAAAACATGAGGCTAAAACGAAAATTTTAATCGAATTATTGGATTTGAGTGATCTTCATCATATTCGTTCGCCCTCGTTCTTGAATCGGCATCGACCCCGTGTTAACCACAACATCATTCGGTAAGATGCGGCGATTATCTTTTAGGATTTTAATTACATCCTTATGGGTTTCGTCAGTAGTGGTGAATTTACTGTAATAAAAACAACGTACGCCCCACACTAGGTTCAAAGTCGCTAAAATATGATGGTTGGGACTAAAAATAAAGATATCGCATTTGGGTCGATAACTGGACACCATAAATGCCGTATATCCACTAACCGTCATCCCCAATATCGCTCGCGCATTAATTTCCTCTGCCATAGCAGCTGCCGTAAGACAAATGGTATCCGAATAATAGCTGGGGGAATCTTTATCTGCCTGCGGTCGCAAAGCTTCCAGGGCATAATTTTTCTCGGCCTCACTAATAATTTTATTCATTGCTTCTACAACCAGGTCTGGATGTTTCCCTACCGAAGTCTCCCCGGATAGCATGACTGCATCTGCTCCATCCAGCACCGCATTTGCCACATCAGTAACTTCAGCCCGAGTTGGACTTGGATTTTCGATCATTGATTCCATCATCTGAGTAGCAACAACAACCGGAATCCCTTTCCGAATGCACTTTTTAATTATATTTTTCTGAATAGCAGGTAGCTTCTCCATAGGGACCTCAACGCCCAGATCTCCTCTTGCAATCATGATGCCATCTGTGATATCTATGATTTCATCAATATTACCTACCGCATCCGGCTTTTCTATTTTTGCTATAATCTTAGCTGAATAGTCAGCGGCTTTAAGCCGGTCTTTTAACTCCTGAATATCCCCTGCTGACCTTACAAAGGACAAGGCAATCCAATGAACCCTTTGGGTCAAAATAAACTCAAGGTCTAGCAGGTCCTTTTCTGTGAGGCATGGAAGTGAAATTTTAGTGTCGGGTAGATTCACGCCTTTATTTGATGATAATGTTCCACCAAAAATGACTTCGAGCTTAACGGTATCCTTCTTATTGGTTTCCTTGACTTCAAATATCAACTTCCCATCATCGAGAAGCACTCGCTCTCCCTCTTCCACATCACTGGCAAATTGATCATAACTCATGAACACTTTTTCCCGCGTACCTATACAAGGTTCGTTTACAAAGGTGATGATATCTCCCTCAGATACTTCGACACCACCTTGTTCCATTTCCCCTACTCTTAATTTCGGTCCCTGCAAGTCTGCCAAAATCCCTATATGCTGGCCTGTTTCTTCACTCAACTCGTAGATACGCTCTATCAGCGTTTCCGCATCTTTATGCTTTCCATGAGAAAAGTTAATCCGAAAAACATCAACTCCCGCTAATATTAACTTCATCATCATTTCCTTTGATGACGATGCTGGTCCTAAAGTCGCGAGCGTCTTGGTGTTGTGATATTCTATGCGATCCATAATTTTATTGTTGTAAAAACAAAGATAGGGCTAAAGAAAAGAATCAAAGGAGCTTAGGCATAAATTTAGTGTTACCTCTATAGTTAAATCAACCATTATGTATCAAAATTGAGCTTTCTCAAGGACTTATATCACGAATCAAAGAGCCTCATTTTGCCTTTGAATGGGTCTTTGACTGAAAAATACCTTCAGAATTCCTGTTTTAAAGGTTGAAAAGTTTATTTTTGCCCCGAACTAAAAAAAAACATAATGTCTGAAGTTGCAGAAAAAGTAAATGCTATCATCGTTGAAAAGTTAGGGGTTGATGCCTCTCAAATCACAAACGAAGCTAGCTTCACCAATGATTTGGGCGCTGATTCCTTAGATACGGTCGAGTTAATCATGGAGTTTGAAAAAGAATTTGACATTTCAATTCCCGATGAACAAGCAGAAGAAATACAAACCGTAGGTGACGCTATTACCTATTTGGAAGAAGCTAAATCTTAATCACTGAGGAGAGCGAAGGGCAATATGCTACTTCGCTCTCTTTATTCTTTCCAGGCTGATTTTATCAAGCCTCCCCCCTTCCGTAACGCAGGAAGTTATTCCAACCCGCCACACATACCTTTTTATTTTTTATCTTAGTCAACAAAGTTAGACATATGAATAGAGTTGTTGTCACAGGAATCGGTGTACTTAGTCCACTCGGCAATGATTACCCCAGTTTTGTACAGGCATTAAAAAATGGGAAAAGTGGTGCTGCACCCATAACCTACTTTGATGCCGAAAACTTCAAAACGCGGTTTGCTTGTGAGTTAAAGAATTTTAAAGCAGAAGATCGTCTGGATCGCAAAGAACTTAGGAGATTAGACGCCTTCTCACAGTATGCATTGTGTTCTACTGAGGAAGCGATGGATCATTCCGGCCTCGATCTTGAAAAAATCGACTTAGAACGCGCCGGCGTGATCTGGGGTTCGGGTATAGGCGGATTAAAGTCCTTGCAGGATGATATTGAAAGTAATGCAGGGAAAGAAACCATGCGCTTCAGCCCGTTCATGATACCTAAAATGATTCCAGACATTGCTCCAGGCCATATTTCAATAAAATACGGATTTCGAGGCATAAACTATTGTACCGTTTCAGCCTGTGCGTCTTCCACACACGCACTTATCAATGCAATGGATTATATCAAATTAGGGAAAGCAGATATTATCATCGCGGGCGGCTCTGAGGCTGCCATCACAAAGACGGGTATAGGGGGATTCAGTTCTATGAAAGCCTTGTCCCAGCGAAATGAGGATGCGGCCTCAGCGAGCCGGCCATTCGATAAAGACAGAGATGGCTTTGTTCTTGGAGAAGGCTCTGCTACCCTTATTCTTGAATCCTTGGAGCATGCGCAGGCAAGAGGGGCTCATATTTTAGCAGAAATAAAAGGGGGTGGAATGACAGCCGATGCCTACCATATGACCGCTCCACACCCCGAGGGACTCGGTGCGATTAGTGCAATGAGTACAGCACTCAAAGATTCGGGACTACAAGCCAATGAAATTGATTACATCAATGTGCACGGCACCTCAACGCCCCTTGGTGATGTCGCTGAAATCAAAGCCATACAAAAAGTGTTCGGCGACCATGCTTATAAACTCAATGTGAGCTCCACAAAATCCATGATGGGACACTTATTAGGCGCAGCAGGAGCTATAGAAACAGCTGTGGGAATCGCCGCTATTCAGGAAGGCTTTATTCCCCCTACCATTAATCACGAAACACCTGATCCAGAAATTGACCCTAAAGTGAATCTCACGCTCAACGAAGCTCAGGAAAAGTCCATTCGGACAGTTCTTAGCAACACCTTTGGCTTTGGAGGACACAACTCGTCGGTTATTATTCAAAAATTTGATCGGTAACTCATGATTCTATTTCGTCGGCTATACAATCGATATGTGTCTGAAGATCGGGATTTTACCGAACGTCTCAGATCTCTGGTGGGGTTCACTCCCAAAAATTTAGACCTGTTTAAGTTAGCATTTTGTCATCGCTCTAATCAAAACTTGGAGTACCCAAAGATTCAGAGCAATGAACGCCTGGAGTATCTTGGAGATTCCCTGCTTAGCACTATTGTAGCAGAATACCTATTCAAAAAATACCCGAGCAAAAATGAGGGTTTCTTGACTAAAATGCGAGCCAAAATCGTTAAGCGTAAAACCCTCAACATCGTGGCTAGAAAAATGGGTTTAGATATTTTTCTCTCCGAACTGAATGCAACAGATATTTCTCATTCCATGCTAGGCAACGCTCTGGAGGCGCTTATTGGAGCTATTTATTTGGAAAAGGGATACTCTTTTACCCACGCATTTATTACAGACTCATTACTGCGAGACTACCTCGATGTAGAGAAAATAGAACATTGGGACGATAACTTTAAAAGTAAGCTTCTGGAATGGGCGCAGAAAAACAATCGTCACGTTCAATATCAAGTCATTCAGCGATTTAAGAAAAATCAACGCGACTGTTTTCGAATCGCCGTTTGTATTGACAGCGAACAGTTAGGCGAGGCAACAGATTTCAATAAAAAAAGTGCCGAGCAAAAGGCGTCCAGACAAGCTCTGCTCCAATTAAAAATCGTCCAAAAAGATCAATTGATCGGATCGCCTCTACAAAGTGGATGAAACGAACAGACTTCATTTCTGATAAACGAGTAGCATCTATGCAAAAAGGCGCTGGCCTTTTTATTCAGCGCTGGGAAGACTTGCTGCACCGGGGGCTCCAAACGGTCATGGTCCACGACCATGAACTGGAAATGATGGCAGAGCAACAAGTAGATTGTGGGAATGGCCATATCGCCCGGCAGATCAGATTATCCAAAAGCGAATTGAGTGCAGAACTCACACCGATCTGGTTAGATCGAATCTGCCAGGCCTTGATTACTGCCCGAGCCCTTCAGTCCATTGAGACCTTCAGTCTTCTACAGCAACTAGATATTTTAGTGCAGGCCGGTCTCAGACAGCAAAAAAAATGGCTTGCCGATGACTCCATCAAAAGAGACTATTTTACGGTACTGAGTTGCAAAACAGAATCTCTGGAAAACCTATTTCAACGGACCACCTATTTCCAACGCATCAAAGACGGTATTTTTGCTCAGGAAGTAAAATACTGGCACATGAGCGAATCCGCTCCGAAAGGACAGCCCCTTCCGGGTAATCGAATAGAACTAGGGTATCGGTATTATCCATCAGCCCGACCCTTGAGAATAGAAATTGAAGATATTTTCGGCATTCGACCCCAAAAAGCAATAATTTCAGGAGTGCCGGATGGAGCCACATGGCAGCAACAATATAGAAAGGTCCTTCGTCAGGCCCCATGGTTATCCCGCCAACCGGTTGTATTAAAAAATAGATTGGTACAATCCAGGAACGACCAAGCCATACTCACAGATGCGTCTCAAAATAGTCAGTTGTATTTCGATAATTCCTACGCGGCCACGATCTGTTCGGCCTTTTCAGCTGGCCAGCCTTTCAGTATATTTGCGATTGCGCAAGGTGGTCAGTTCAACATTCGAACCTTGTTTCGCAATGGGGTAGGTATGGCAATAGAGAAAGATATGATCATTCGGAATGTGAGCACCCAATTTCAGCCTCAATAAAAAAACCCGAGATAGGGAGTGCACGCTAACTCAAAACCTATTGGCTTTAAGAAGCTTCAGAGGTCTCCTCTTCTTCCCTCGGTGGTATCTGCTGGACATGCCCCATACGACTAAACTTTTCAATACGAGCCTGTATACGCTCTTCTGGATCCATTTCAAAAAGCTCCGCCACCTCTTTCTTCAAATGCCGCTTCAAGGCCTTCGCCATATGCTCCGGATTCGTATGCGCGCCACCCAGAGGCTCTTTTAGGATGCCATCTATAAGTCCGAACTCATACATATGATCCGAAGTCAGTTTTAGCGCTTCGGCAGCCTGTTCTTTGTAATCCCAGGATCGCCACAAAATAGAAGAACAGGACTCAGGCGAGATAACAGAATACCATGTATTTTCCAACATATAGACCCTATCGCCCATCCCAATTCCAATTGCTCCCCCACTAGCCCCTTCGCCGATGACGTAGCAAACGACCGGCACTGTAAGCTGCACCATTTCCATGAGGTTTCGAGCAATAGCTTCCGCCTGCCCACGTTCTTCGGCCTCAATCCCCGGATAAGCTCCCGGCGTATCTATGAGACATATCACCGGATACTGAAAACGCTCCGCCAATTTCATCAATCGGAGCGCCTTTCGATATCCTTCCGGATTGGCCATCCCAAAATTACGGTATTGACGCAATTTCGTATTTACTCCTTTTTGATGGCCAATAATCACCATCGTCTGCCCATCTACATTCCCCACACCGCTCACGATCGCCTTATCATCGCCAAAATATCGATCACCATGCAACTCTACAAACTTGCGGCACATGTTATCGATATAGTAATACGTATATGGTCTTTCGGGGTGTCGGCTCAACTGCACGCGCTGCCAACCCGATAGGTCGGAATAGATATCTTTCCGCACATTTTTGATCTTATTTTCAAGCTCCTTCGTCATTTCTGACACATCGAGATCACCACTTTCCCCTACCTGCTTGATTTTATCCAGTTGTTGGTAAAGACTTTCGAGGGGCTTTTCGAATTCTAAAAAAACCATAACATGCGTTTTGAAAAAGCTAAGGTAAGAAAGATCGAATATAAATTGACCCTTCCCAATTTTTTTTGATTTATTTGAAAAAAAGGTTGCATGAAAACAAATAACATACTACTTTTGCTGTCGCTTCGAAAGAAGTTAACCGCTGGTCCGGTAGTTCAGCTGGTTAGAATGCCTGCCTGTCACGCAGGAGGTCGCGGGTTCGAATCCCGTCCGGACCGCTTGGGGAAAGTACATTAGTGCTTTCCCCTTTTTTATTTCTGTAATCCGACTCTCCTTTCTAAAGGCTTCAAAAATATTTTTTTGGCCGTGCCCCAGCCCACATATAATCGACTATGACACCCACTCGAACCTGATCACGCCATCGCCCCGAAAAAGATCCTAAAATCCACTTTACCGGGCTGGGTCGCGTGCTGCAGGGGTTCCGTACTCGAG
>CAZVFU010000046.1:0-18476 GCA_964626595.1 uncultured Saprospiraceae bacterium | reverse complement strand
GGCAGTTCCGGCATATTATGATGTCCGAGATAGAAAAGTCCGAAACAGCTCTGACCCGTGGGTAAGGCGAGAAAGTCAGGTCGACCTACCATCGATTGAGGACTGCTCCAATACCCTCCCAGCCCCAAAGCACTGGCTGTGATCCACAAATTTTGAACGGCAGCACTCACCGCCGCCAACTCCTCCCATTCTGGGACGGATTCTGCCGGATCGCGCTGCAAAATAATGGCGATGACAGCGCTGGACCGTTCGGCTTTTTCTTTCTTGCCTTTGTATTTACGTTCGGAAAAAGATGATTCCGACTGTTTCGATTTATACTGTTCCGCCAAAAAGCGACCTAATTCAGCCTTTCGGGCTCCGCGGATGACAATAAATCGCCAGGGCTCTGTCATGCGATGCGTGGGCGCCCAATTCGCCGCTTCCAGAAGGGTTAAAATCTGTTCATCTGAAACGGGCTCATCTGTAAAAAATCGGGGATACACTGATCGACGATCTGTAATGGAGCTCGGGATTTGACTCATAGCGTTTTTTTTATTACCCCCTAAAAGTATTTAGAAAAAATTCAATGTCAGAAAAAAACCGTCGTTGCAAGGTAAAATCCGATACCTTGAACAGGAAATATGAAGTTACAGCCTTGAATTGGCAAAGTGTTTGATGCCCTAATATCTTTTTTTTAGCTTTGTCTAAACTTTTGACGTGAGTCTAACATCTACTGAAGAAAACTATCTCAAGGCTATTTTTAAAATAGAAGAGAGAGAAGAGGGGCCGGCCGGGACCAACCATATTGCGGAGGAAATGAGCACCAGTGCGGCATCAGCTTCAGATATGATACGAAAACTCTCAGAAAAGGAACTACTGGAATATGAGAAATACCGCGGCGTGCAGCTATCTGCGGAGGGCCGGCGAGTCGCGACGCTGCTGATTCGAAAACATCGGCTGTGGGAGAGTTTTTTGGTAGAAAAGTTGAATTTCAACTGGGATGAAATTCACGAAATTGCAGAGGAACTGGAGCATATCCGATCGCCAAAACTGATTCGGCAACTCGATGCGTTTTTGGGGCATCCGAAGTACGATCCGCATGGGGACCCCATACCTAATGCAGAAGGCGTTTTCCACAAGCGAAAACAAATCCGACTGTCTCGGATGCGGGCAAATACAGAGGGGGTAATCGTTGGTGTCAATGAACACAGCACCTCATTTTTGCAATTTTTAGATCAACATGGATTGGTCCTCGGCACTCGAATTCGACTCTTGCAATTGTATGATTTTGACGAATCTATAGTAATATTGATCAATGAGAAAGAGAAACGGACACTCAGTAAAAAAGTAAGTGAAAATATTTATGTTCAAGTGGAATAAAGGGTGGATCGTGTTTTTTTGTATGCCGATGTTACTTGGAGCACAAAACATACTGACAACGACCTCCGTGCTTCGCGATATGGCTCAAAACATTGCTCCGGATCACTGTCAGGTGGAGACCATCGTGCCCCGAGGGATGGATCCACACATCTATGAGCCCACGCCCTCTGACATCGACTTAGTTTTAGCATCTGACCTCATTTTTATGAATGGCCTGCGACTGGAGGGCTGGTTGGATAAAATCATAACGAATGCGGGGCGCCACGGAAAAAAAGTGACCGTTACAGAGGGCATCACACCGATTACGAGTTTAGAATATGAAAGTGCCCCCGATCCGCATGCCTGGATGGATCTGTCATTAGGATTGATCTACCTTAAAAATATGCGGAAGGCATTTATAGAATTTATGCCTGATCACGCAGAAGAAATTGAGCAGAAATATGATACTTACATTCAAGAAATGAAGGAAGTCCACGAATGGACTTATGAGCAAATCCAATCGATTCCGGCTGAGCATCGGGTGCTCATCACTTCTCACGATGCTTTCCAGTATTTTGGGCGAGCTTATGGCATGCAACTTCACGCCGCAATGGGACTTTCCACGGATGCCGATGTCAAAACGGGAGACGTACTCCATATTACCCGTCTTTTGGAGTCCAGCTCCATTCCAGCCATTTTTGTAGAAAGCACGATTAATCCCAAATTATTGGAACAGATTGCAAGTGATTATCAAGTTGAAATTGGTGGGGAACTGTTTGCCGATGCCCTCAGCTCAAAAAATGGGCCGGCAGGCACCTACCTGGACTTGTTCCGGCATAATGTAAATACCATACGAAACGCTTTAACCAAATCAGGCATCACAAAAAAAGACCCTTCTTCTGTGACGCAAGGGATGAGCTATGTCTTTATTTTCCTGATTATGCTCGGACTATTTATTTCAGCTTACATCAAATTATCATGAGTGAACCCAAGCCGGTATTACAAGTAAAAGGACTGTCAGTATCTTACGACAACAAGCGAGCGGTCGTAAACTTATATGCTGACTTTAAGGCGGGCTGCATTCATGGCATTATTGGCCCCAATGGAGCGGGTAAGTCTACTTTGATTAAATCGGTTTTAGCCTTATCTCCGTACGAGCATGGGGAAATTTCACTTTGGGGAAAATCGATAGAGGCCGTTCGCGACCGCATCGCCTATGTGCCGCAGCGGGAAGAGATGGACTCCAGTTTCCCGGCCAATATTTTGGATTTGGCCTTGTTGGGTCGGTTTCCGCACAAAAAGATATTCCAGCGTATGAATTCAAGAGATCGCGAAATTGCGATGGAAGCTCTGGACCGCGTGGGCTTATCGGACTTGAAAGACAGGCAAATCGGGCAGCTCTCCGGTGGGCAATTCCAACGCGGCCTAATCGCGCGTGCATTGGCTCAGGAAGCAGATTTATTTTTATTAGATGAGCCGTTTGTGGGTGTTGATGCTGTAACGGAATCCAAAATCATTGAAATACTCCGGGAGGAAGCTCATCGCGGGAAAACCATATTGATTGTTCATCACGATTTGTCCACCGCGGAGTCCTACTTTGATGAATTGGTTTTACTCAATCAACACCTGATCGCAGCAGGACCAGTTTCGGAGGTGTTCACAGAACAAAACCTCGCCCGCTGTTATGGCGCACAACTCCCTATTTTACACAAATCGGCCCGGCAAAGCTAACTTAATTCATAACAGATATAGCATACCCTTTACTGTTGCGGTCTGTCCGCAACCAGTAGAGGCCGGCAGGAACCTGACTGAGGTCGAGCCGAAAAGATCGGCTGTTTATTTGCCCCTCCAATACGATTTGACCCATGGCGTTAATCAACACAAAGTCTGTTGGACTGCCCAATGATTCTGAATAAATCACACATTCCTGACGAGCTGGATTGGGTGCAATCTCGAGCTGCATCGTCTCGACAAGTTCAGGTTGTGCTTGTGTGCTTATACCGCAGTATAAATCTCGAAACATCTGATCTGATGATGCTGTGAAGGCCTCTTTTTCAGCCACATAAAGAAAGGGAAACCAAAAATCGAAGTGTCCTGCCCCTGGTAGAGGAGTGAAAACATTTTGTAGTCCTACCCGATCAGCTTGCTCATGAAGCAAACGAGAACCGAAGGTAGTAACCGTACCCACAGCTTGTCCTCGGTCAACTGGAACCGTATTATCAGCTAATCCATGCAAACTCGCAATGGGTGGGTCAGTAGAATTTATTATAGTAGTATCAAATATAGCTCCGGCGAAACTTAGGACTCCTTGTACATTTGATGGGTAACTCTGATTTTCAGGAGAGCCGGTATTTCCGTCCAGACCTCCATTATTGGCGATGATGGCCTCTAAAAAAATGGGTAAATCGTCATCTTCATCGATCATGGCAGTGTGAATTCCTGTAAAAGCACCTGCTGAATAGCCTCCGACTACTATAAAATCGGGATCCACCCGATAGGGATTCCCCTCGTCTGCTGACTGACGAAAATAGCGGACTGCAGCTTTCATATCACTCACTGCCTTCATATTTGCATCAATGAGTTCCAGTGAATCCGGATTACCCATTGAGGATGGGAATAAGCGATAGTCTATGGTTGCCGCAACCCACCCTTTCTCAGCATATTGATTACATAGGGTCGTCATTATAAGGTCATCCCGCATGCCCGTAGTGAAAGAACCGCCAAAAGCCAAAATCAAAACGGGACGCTTTTCGAGACTATCCTCGTCCGGCGCATAAATATCCATCATTAATGTAATGGTATCGCCCAATAGATTTGTATTGGAACCATAAAGCTCTGTACTTTGAGTTACTTCGAATTGCGGCACCAGAAGCAAATCTTCTGGACATTGGCCCTTGGATTGGGCTAAAAAAAGGAGGAGAAGAGTAGAAATTAACAATGGGGTAAAGCAGTTCTTCATAGTGGCGGGTTTAAGATGTTACAGATCACCCGACAAAATACAATTTTTCCATGAATAATTCGGAATATTGGAATGCATCACCTTTGCTTTGAAGGTGCGTATTCAATCTGCATTTGTTGCGGGGCTTTGAGAATTCGAATTTCAGTCCTTCGGTTTTCCTGATGCTCATCCTCTGTGCAACTCACTTTGGAAGAGCAATGGTTTTTCAATTGAGTCGCTCCATACCCCCGGGGCTGGATACGATGGGACTCCACTCCTTCTCGAACCAGAACTCGTTTAGCTTCTTCGGCGCGGCGCTGGGATAATTTAAGATTATAGCTGGCTTTCCCTCTGCTGTCCGTATGTGCAGCCAGCTCAATTTCCATAGCGGGAAACTCTCGCATAATATCAGCCAGACGAACGAGTTCCTCCTCGGCTCCTTCCCTAATACTAGCCCGATCAAAATCGTAATAAATGTTTCTCAACTCAACGGTAACTCCCTCCTTGAGATCATCAATTTCAGTCGTTGCAAAATCCCGGGTCTCAGCTATAATCTCAGGTAAAAGCCTAAATAAAACAGCGACCTTCTTTACGTCATCCTGTTGTGGATCTATTTGAAAGGTATCTGAGATCGCCCCTTCTTTTCGGGCTATGATTTCATATTCCTTATTGTGTTCTATGCAAATTCGCTCCGTCAACGGCAGACTGAATTCCTGAAGTTGATTGTCGGATAAGTTGCGAATAAATACATCAAATTGTTGTACTCGTTTCCCTTCAACGCCAACCGCCCGAATTTCGAGTGGGACACAAGTTAATTCATCAAAAAGGAGTTGAACGGAACTATCCGTCCTAAAATAATCCAGTGGCACTTCCAATTCTACAAACCCCTTTTTGTAAGCCACTAAGGTTCTCAAGGGCTGCTCCGGCGAAAGCTCCAGAACAGTTTTTCCATTTCGATTGGTTACGGCAGTTGGATCATTCAATGCTGCTGCCGATTTGCGATTGACTGCTATTGTTAAGCCCTGAGTATTGTTCTCTTCCACTATTGATGTCTGGTATAGATCGGGGTTAGCAATGTCACCTGTAGGGGAACGGTGAAACAACCACATTTTAACATCACCTAAACGCATACCCGTTTCGTTGTTGACAGCAATGATCTCAATCTCGCGGTCCGGCAATTCTTCTTTAAACAAATGAAGAGAGGATGAGAAGCCATAAATATTATCACTCCCCTCGCGATTACTAGATAAAAACCCGTCTTTCCCATTGGAATGAAATGCAATTCCAATGTCATCTTTATCAGAATTAAAGGGCGAACCTAAATTAATGGGAACGGACCATCCTGAAGGTCTGCGGACCGATAAATAAAAATCATAATTTCCGACTCCTCCTTTACGGTCGCTGGAGAAAAATAGATATTTATTTTGGTATAAACAGGGGAAAGCCTCGTTGGCTTTAGAATTTATTCGAGGTAGGCCATAAGGGGTGGACCACTGTCCGTCGATCCACTCGGAGGCATACAAATTATACCTCCCATTTTCGCCAGAGCGATCACTGGAAAAGATTAAAAGAGTTCCATCGTCTGATAGTGTGGGGTGAAAACTGTTGGCGAGCGAATCGTTTATGGATAAGTCCTTCGTTTCTTGCCAAACGCTATCTTTCCAGGTCGTCTGAAAAATATGCATTTGGGCTCCAGATTTGGTATACTTCGTAGAGGGGTCTTGGGTATCCGATCTGGATATGAAAAGAGTATTAAGAGAGTCCACATAGGCTACCGGACCTAAATGACCCCGGTGAGATTCTGTCAATGGGAAAGGGATGGCAGCCTGAACCTCACCCTCAGCCGAAAGGGGCGCATATTGAATTCGATAAAAAACATTTCCTTCTTCATAATCTAAGGGGTGAGCCTCTTTGCCGGAAACAAAAAGGATTCCATCCCTGAAATAAGTGGGCGAGAATTGTGCCCCCCCGGAATTTATTTCATCCGTTGTCCACATAGTAAGTGCCGTATCCAGCTGAGGAAGACCAAACTTAATGTCTTCGCGCTGTGCTGCTACAGTCCATGAAAGACCTATAAAGACCAGGATCCAGCATCCTTGACTAAAAATATCTCGGATTAACATATTTTGCCTGTGGTTCTGCTTTAAAAAATCGATATCTGGCAACTAGTTCTATACTCCCATTGGAATACCTTCTCAATTCTGAAAAGGTAAAATCGTAAGCCAAGCCAACGTATAGCTGCGGAACCGCCTGAACACCGATCAACACATCCATGGATTCGGCTAAGGTCCCGGCCGTTCCATTATAATATCTGTACGTCAGTCCCGCGAAGAACACATCCCGATACCCCCACATCCCATTGATATCAAAATCGTTAGGTGCGTTTTCATTAATTCGGAAAATGCCCTGGACCGTTAAACTATGCAATCGGCTCAGGTCGGTAGTATAGCCCCCCATGATATTATAATGTCGGACTTCCGTGGCTTGCATCAAACCGGAGTTACTCAGGTCAATATCATTTTTGGCGATTCGGGGTACCGCCACGCCCCAATACATTTTAGAGTCGGAATAGTAAGCGCCAAAGCCGACATTGGCCACCCAGGAGTTTCGTAATTCACTTGGGATCGCATTATCGATAGCCGTACCTTGATTGGCACTTAACCGTGGGTCGTTAAAGTTTTGTTGGAAAAATCGACCTGAAGTATTAACACCTAAAGACAGTTTCCCCTTTTCCGAAACACGAAATCGATACGCATAAGCACCATTGAAAGTGAGATGCTCCTGTATTCCAATCGCCTGCCTCTCAAAATTAAACCCAAGTCCAATCTTATCATTTGATAAAGGCGCATCAAAAGAAAATATCTGGGCATCAGGGGCACCTTCCAATCCGATCCATTGATTGCGATACATGGCAGTCATTGAAGGGTGACCTAATGAGCCCGCATAGGCAGCATTAAAATTGAGCTTATTGTACATATACTGGGTGTAAATCTGAGATTGCTGGGCAAACAGAGGTGCGATGATCCCTAAGGCCAGCATCGTGTTGAGCAAGCTAAATAGGAATATCCGTTTATTCGTTTTTTCGTTCATCTCAATTACCTTTCCAAAACCAGAAAACCGCGCTCGGGCGGCTGCCCATCCCCAAAATCCAGAATATAAAAATAGGTGCCTACGGGTAAGTCTTCGCCCTGATACTGACCTTGCCAATCATTGTTATATGCCTCACTATAAAAAACCTCACTTCCATTTTGATTAAAAATCACCAATTTATTGTTGGGATAATCTCCACTGCTGAGACACTGAATCACAAAGAAATCGTTTATTCCATCATTATTTGGTGTAAATATACTGGGTATGTCGCAAAGCGTCTCATCACCGACTTGAACGACAACTTCAGCATCCTCGCACAACTGAGGACAAATATCGCTACAGATCCGATATATAAAAGTATCTATTCCGATAAAGCCATTTTGAGGGAAATACAAAAGTTCCTCAACTTGATTTTGCACCTCCCCGAACCGTGGATTTTGACTTATCTCAATCGGCCTTATGTCCCGATAATCGTCATTCGTCAATATATCAAGCCGTTGTCTTTCATTGTAAGCTGTACTGAACGAATCGGCTTGTGCCCTTGGGAAGTCATCATACCAAATAGTAATGGAATCCCGGATATAATCTGTACAAAAGCCGTCACTCAGACTCCAGACTAAAATATTGGAGCCAAAATCAAAGTCAAAAGCTTCAGTTTGGGCCTGGAGCCGCGATTCAAACTGCGCATTGCCAGCCCCAACGAACCATTGTCCACTACCTTGCATGGGCGGAAGGGCCTGAGTAAAAAAGGACTCCTCTCCACAAATAGTATCCCCCACTCCGGCCATTGGGTCAAAATCACTAGGCTGACTTGCCTGAATATTGACAGGGACAGAAAAGTCTGAAAAACAATCTGCTCTTTCCGCACGCACTGTAAAACTATTCTGTCCGGGCTGCCAATCCTGGTCCTGATTGATCGTAAAACACAAGTTGCCGGAAAGTCCGGAAAGAGAAGAAAAGTCCGTAGCATCATACCACTGATAATTTACCCCGCCCATAGCTGCCGAGTCAGAAATACAAATCTCAATACTATATTCATCGTCAAGTAAACACACCCCATTCTCTACGGGATCAATGACAGGCACACCGGGAAGGGCCTTGACAAGCAATTGAACGGGCGGACTCAATCCCGAGGAGCACCCATTCCGAAAGGCCTCCACGCGAACAGTTCCCGTCCATTCTGTGCCTGCATTTCCTATGAGAACAACAGTTTGTGTAGTTACTTCTCCATTACTAAACTCCCAGCGGTAATCTAAAGTAGGATCGATCGAACCTGGCTGAACAAGAAGTGCTTCTCCTTCACAGACCTCAAGAGAGCCTCTAATTGTGGGTATTTCCGGCAAAGGCGTAACTTGTATAAAGACAGAATCGGAAAAAGCCCCGCGACATCCTTCTATCGAAGCGCGAACCTGATAATACCCCGTATAAAATCGGTCATTTAAATTCAAGTTCAAATCCAGCTCTTGTGTTAGCGTATCTCCTTTTGGGGTTAACCAAATATACGAGATCTCCGGCCCCAGGCTATCCTTTACTCTTAAGTCCAGGGTATCTCCCACGCAATAAGAAGTCGGCCCTTCAATTTCCGGAGCTTCGGGAATAATGGTGATGTCTAAAAAAGTGCTATCCAGGTTTGACCAACAGCCTGACTCAAGCACACGTAGCGTATACCAGCCATTATCTGAGGCCGTTACATTTGAAATGACACCTACGGGACGTGTATCGACAAAGCCATTAGGGCCTGTCCATTCATACGAATACGAACCCGTGTCCATGGGAAATACAGATGCTCTAAGTTCTATATCCTGGCCGGAACCCACACAGTCTGTCCCCGTATTACTTATGGCTGTGATATCGGGCGGCCGAACCTGTTCTAACTCAATTTGCGCTGTGGTCTGACAGCCATTCGAAGATATGTAGGAAACCAAAAAGGAACCCGATCGGGCCGGAGTTTGAATTTCAGCTCCGCTATAACTTCCATCCGGCGTGCTCCAGCTGTAAGAGGCACCAGGAAGTTCCTGTACCGATAGGATCAGGCTATCTCCCTGACAAAGAGATCCCCCCTGCCTAATATCTAAAATCGGAAGCGCTTCGACTTCAATTTCTATCTGCCCTAATGAATCGGATGTGCATCCATTGCGCTCCACTTCAACTTGCCAAAGCCCTGTCATGGATAACTGAGCTTGACTAATTGACAAGTTGGGGGCTTGTGTCGTGGTCATGCTTTGGTCAGGAGAGAACCAACGATATTGATCTGCATTTAATGGGCTTTGAAGGGTGAGTTCAAAAGATTCGCCCTCACAGACCACATCCTCCGGCTCAAACTGCGCGGCATCGGGACGTTCGCGCACTATCAATTCCACTTCCACCGGGGTTGAAACGCAATCACCAATTTCAGCAATAAATTGATAGATTCCCGCATTATTGGCATCCACCCCTTCCAAAGCAGGCGGCATAGCCAGGTCTGAAAAATACCCATTGGGTCCCACCCAGCTATAAGTAAAACCCGGTCCGTTATTAACGCCCCTCAATAAAACATCCTCTCCCTCGCAAGCGATAATGAGTTCTTCAAGGACCTCAGCCTGCGGTTGGAGAATGATCTCAACCCCAACCGGAGCTGAGGGTAAGGAGGTACACTCTGAAGTTTCAACAACCACGTAATAATCGTGAGCGCCAACAGTAGGCGTGACTTGAAAAAAAGCTTGCTGACTCGTACCTATTAAAACCCCATTCGGTGGAAGACCTTCATACCATTGGTAGGTCACATTGCCGGCATATGGGTTAGATAATAAGCGAATAGATTGCCCTTCACACTGCGTCGGAAAATTCACATTCAGATCAGGTTCAATATCATCTCCAATATTCACTGTTACAGTTCCGAAAGCCTCACAACCAGCTAAGCCCTCTATTTGCAACTCGTAAGTGCCCGAATTTTGTGGGCCGACTCCGAGTAATACCGGATTTTGCTGATTCGACGAGAAATTATTCGGTCCGGTCCAATTGTAGGTAAAAATATTGGCCGGTGGTGGTGGGTTGGCCAACAGTCTTAAGGTGTCTGGATTACAAATATTGAGCTCGAAACCCGGTTGTAAAATCTCAGTCTCGACACGCATAATGGTCTCACAGCTATCGATATTCCCGTAAGCATCAAATACGTAAAAGGTAATCGCTGTGTCGGCACCTACCCAGGAGCAGTCTACGGTATCCGGTTGAGTGGCCATACTGTCAATGCCACAAACATCAAACGAATTTACATCAAAGAGGGCGGGATCAATTGCAGTTTTTATAAGCCCGGATGGGTTGACCCGAACTAGTGCCGGACGACAATTGGCTGTGGGAGCTGTGGTATCTATGAGCTCAAAAGAATAGGTGCAGGTAGCCCCATTGCCGGACACATCAAGCAGCTCAAAGTTAATTCTGTTTACACCACCCACTAATGACTCTCTCGGAGAAATACTGTCCCCAAAGGTCCAATTGGAATTGAATGTTCCTACCCCATCTGTGTAATTTAAACTTACCGAATCCGAAAGGGCGCAATTATCCATAATCGAAGTCGGTACTAGAAGGTCCACCCCCAGAGTACAGCTATCTGAAGGCAAGAAAATAGACGTATCCGCCGGACAGGTAATTTCCGGCTTGATCGTATCTAAAACGTTCACAGTAAAGGTACAGCCATCCTCATTATTATTGCAGGAGCGCGCCAAATATTCAACGGAATGAATACCCGCAGGTAATGTAAATAATAAGGTGTCCGGCGATAAGGTCTCCATAGCCGCCATGGAATCTATCCTTACCCACAGCCTGCCCTCTTCTGAGGTACATCCCCAATCCAGTTCAGGAAGCGGAACTCTGAAATCACGCTCACAACTGCCAGCTGCGACGTATAGTACGGTATCCCTCTCACATAGTATTTGTGGTGAAACCGTATCTAATATCGTGAATGAAATGGTAGTATCTCGAGCTTGGTTGCATCCGTCATATATAACATAGGAGAGATCTACATGGTATAGCGTATCGGAAGCATAGGCCCCACAAGACCAGCTAAAATCCGTTGGCAATGTTCCCGGCCAGGTCGATGGGCTATTTAAATCGTAACTCCCCTTCAGCGCAATAAAACTGTCGACTGAACTGCAACCGTCAGAAAAGTCCGGGGAAAGCGTATCTAAAAAGGCCAAAAAAAGAGTCTCTGCATCGCTGCTGGAACTTTGACAAAAAACAAGATTTGATTCAGATATACGGTCAAAAACAGGAGGCTGCTCATCCAACACTTCAATTTGCTGCAAATGAGCGGACTGATTCCCACAGCCGTCCTCCAGAATCCAATTCCGAAGAACGAGAAAACCACAGGCTTGGTCAATGACACTATCTCGAAAATTTAATTCAACGGATCCACCACAGTCGTCCAGAATACCCGTAGGCTCGGGCAATAGAATCCCTGTGTTCCAATCTTCGCATGTAATTATTGTATCTGTAGGAGGGGTAAATACGGGGGGCGTGTCATCCCCATAAGTGATGTATTGCTCAAAGGCCCTGCTATTCCCGCAATCATCTGTTGCGATGAGAGTCCTGCTTATCGAAAAGGTATGATAACTGCAGTCTCCGGGGACGCCTGAGCGCAATGTGTCATCTAAGACTTGAAGAGAAAATAAATCTGGAAAACAATCATCGGTAATAAGGTCTTCGAAAATTTCAGCTTCCTCTCCACAGTTTAACTGTGAACTGTCTGGATAATTATTAAACTGAGGTGCCTTCGTGTCCGTCAAATAGAAAGTAGATGAATAAAGGAGAACATTTTCACAATCGTCTTTAAGCTGAAAGTCTACTTCAATCTCGTATTGACAGCCCAATTGACTCACATCCGGATAGGGGCCTGTTCCGGACAAACCGACACCGGATCGTCCCTCAGAATCTGACCAAAAGAAAGAGTCCAGCCGGACACCTCCACAACTTGCGTCAAATTGAGCATGCCCTCCGGCATCTATCCAACCTACCAGACTATCTCGTGCAGATGTGGAGCAGTCAAGAGAATAGTCAACAGGTGGTTCTGTAAGATCAGGGGGCAAGGTGTCGATGACAAAGAAAGTCGCTTCTTGCATGGGGCCCGTACGGCCGCATAAGTCCTCCACCCCAAACTCCAGAGCGAGTTCTCCGGTATACCCACAATTTGTGTTATTCTGTTGAAGATAAACAGCCCAAAGATCATCACGGTCAATAGATGGCCGCCGCAGAACTTCTCCGCAATCATCCATAACTCTCAGGCCCGCACGATCATCATACCAGGCCAATAGCGCCGATCGTACTTGTGCGCTGTCGGAACATAAAATAGTTGTATCCCTGGCTTCCTCTGAAATAACCGGGGCGTTAGCATCGATTAATGCGATCCATCTGGGTTCTGAAAAGAGTGTATTTCCGCATGGGTCTCGAAAAACAAACTCAAGCTGAAGGGCGATAAGCACATTATCCAATCTATTCCCCCCTACAGCCACACTATCGCGGCACCCTTGAATCCCCTGACTTTCCAGTGAGTCCAGCACATCATCTAGCCCCCACTCTTGACCATTTACCCTGTAGGTTATTTGAATTAGGCTGTCAGGCGCGCACAAATCCTGAACAGAACCGCCCCCCAGATCAACGATCCAGTTTTCCGCCCTATTCAAGTAATTTTCATTGGCACAGGTAGAAATCAGATTACTAGGCAAGTCAATAAATTCAGGTGCAAGTGTATCTAATAATTCAAAGCTCGCGCTTGAGCTCACTTCAGTGCCACAGCGATCAGAGGAAAAAAAAGTGACCTCCACGGCTTGATTGCAAAAGTCTTCAAAATCAACATCTGCAGGCACATGGGATTCGAATATTTCGCAATTCTCTTCTACTTCCATGCCGCCACGCACTGCCAGCCAGCTCTGAAACACAGAAAGGCCATCCTGACCTGCACATTGAATCACCGTGTCCCGGGCAGGTTCAAGAAGAATAGGAGCTATAGAGTCTAAAATCGTAAGAGATGCCGTCATCTCCTGTTGATTTCCGCAGGCATCCGTAGCATAAAAGGAAACTATCCTTTCACCGCAAACCGTATCCAGTCCGCTTAAAAATGTGGAATCGACCGAGTAATTTATAGAGTCACAGGGCATATCGGTGGCCTCCAATCGATTCACCTGCTCCTGCAGCCAATTGTAGACGCCCAATTCAGCTGATTTGCAGTTCAAGATCGTATCCGTTGGCCCTGTAATAATTTGAGGTGCCAGGGTGTCAAGTACCATGATTACCGTTTGTTCATAACTGTTCGTATTCCCAAACTCGTCAGAAACCATAAATGTCCGAGTAGTCTGCCCACCGGTGCAGGGAGAAAGAGAGTCCGAAAGAGGCGCTTCCCAGATCAGGTTTTCTTCAGCTGTGCAGTTATCTATAGCCTCCAAAGGGTCCAAGGCTAAATCCTCAAAGCAAAAAACAGTCACCGTATCAGCCAGGAATGACCAATCAACCTCCGGAGATAAAGTATCGACTACGGGAAGCTCAAAGGAAAAAAATTCGAAATTCCCCTGATTATCTAGTGCTTCGTAAGTCACCGTCACGGTTTCACCCGCAGTGAGTGTGTCACCTATTTCATATCCGCCGGATATGGACCGAATATCAAAAGAAATCAAAACCCCACCGGGCGGTGCATCATAGTCTACTTCTGGTGTTTCCGGATGCCCCCAGTCTAAAATAGCTTCGCAAGAAGCGTCGACATACAGGGAATCGGGGCCGGTATAGGTGAAAGTAAAGAAAGACTGTGCCTGCATTTCAGAGGAAAGCAGTGCCATACCAAAGCCTAAGATGAGCCAGAGAATACCTATTTTTTTTGCAATCATGCGTAGGCAAAAATACAAATCCTCAGCGATCTATACTATCGACTTCATATAAAAGCCTGACGATTAGTTAGCTTCCTCCTTAATTTCACTAAAAATCACGGGTGCAGCTTGCAACCTATCGATACATACCTTCCGACCCAAAAAGGCCATAAGTGCAAATAAATCGGGGCCTTGCATCGTACCACATAAAGCGAGGCGAAAAAGAGGCAAAATCTTACCTAATCCCAGATCTAGCTCTTTTGCATATGACTTTACCACTTCAGCTAATTCATCGCGCTCAAATTTCTCAACCTTTTCTACCACGGGAATAAACTTCGAAAATTGCTCTGCCCCCATGCCTTTCCATTTCTTTTTAACCATTTTTTCATCGAAGACCGCCACATCCTGAAATGCATAATATCCCTGACTCCAAAACTCCTTTAGAGTTGACACGCGCTCATGAAAAAGACGAATAAAAGCAAGCAAATGCTCGCCTTCAACATGATACCCATGTTCAGACAGCAAGCTACCCACCACGGGAGCTAATTCTTCCGCACTGCGCTCGATAATATGCTGCTGATTGAACCACAATGCCTTTTCATAGTCAAATCGAGCTCCCGATCGTCCGACCTGAGCCAGACTAAAAACCTCGCACAATTCGTCTATGGTAAATATTTCTTCCTCTGTTCCCGGATTCCAACCCATAAAAGCCAAAAAGTTAACCACCGCTTCCGGTAAAAAACCGGCCTCGCGAAAGCCCTCCAAATTATCTTCTTCCGATGTCCATCCCAGTGGAAAAACTGGAATGCCCAATTTCTTGCCATCCCTTTTACTTAATTTTCCTTTACCGCCAGGTTTCAAGATCAAGGGAAGATGAGCAAAAGAAGGCATATCATCGGCCCAACCAAATGCGCGATACAGCAAAACGTGATGAGCCGTGCTCGAAAGCCACTCTTCTCCCCGAATCACATGGGAAATATCCATAGCGTAATCGTCCACAACGTTTGCCAGGTGATATGTGGGCATACCATCTGTCTTTATGAGAACTTTATCATCCAGTTCACTACCCTCAAAACGCACGACCTCCCGTATCTCGTCCTTAAATGAAATGACTTCGTCCTCAGGCACCTTGATCCGAATCACATGCGGTGCTCCCGCATCCAACAATTCGCTCACTTCTTCTTCTGAAAGCGTAAGTGAATTTTTCATCTCCATCCGAACCTGTGCATCGTATTTGGGACTATGCACTCCCCTCGCTTTCAGCCGCTCACGCATGGCATCGAGTTCTTCTGGCGTATCAAAAGCATAGTAAGCTTTTCCATTTTCAATCAATTGTTTCGCGTGGCGGGCATACATTTCAGATCGATCCGATTGGCGATAAGGACCATAGGGACCTCCATTATGGGGTCCCTCATCGGGACTTAAACCAAGCCAGTGCAAAGCTTCAATAATATATTCCTCAGCTCCTACTTTAAATCGCGCCCGATCCGTATCCTCAATGCGAAGAATAAACGTCCCTTTCATTTTACGCGCAAATAAATAGTTATAAAGGGCGGTCCGAACACCTCCAATGTGAAGAGCACCCGTGGGACTGGGAGCGAATCGTACTCGAACGTCAATGTTTTTATCTGGCATATTTTGTATTTAAGTAGTTGAAAACAATGCAAATGTATATTAATACTACGTTTTATAAAAAAGTCTTCAATTATTCGCACCTTTTTATTTACATTTACGTTTCAGATATGTGTATCCGCAAGGACTATCCACCCTTGTACATATCACAACCAAGAACAACGCAACAAATTGTTTGACCATGAATTCTTACAACCATGTATTTAGTAAAGACACCTAAATTTATCCCGAATCTATTTCCCAATTTTACGTGGAAAATCCCCACTAAGGAAAAAGTACTTTACCTCACTTTTGACGATGGTCCTGTGCCCGAGGTGACACCATGGGTGTTGGAGCAATTGCGAGAGTACAACGCAAAAGCCACTTTCTTCTGCGTCGGTGAAAACGTACAGAAACACCCCGATGTTTTCCAGCGCGTAAAAGATGATGGACACGCTGTGGGAAGCCATACATTCAATCACATGAATGGATGGACTTCTGAGAATGTGCCCTATTATCACAATGTGCGATATGCTGCCCAAGTGGTAGGCTCTACGCTATTTCGCCCCCCTTACGGTCGCATCAAACGCAAGCAAGCTCAATTCTTGCAGCGTCATTACCGCATCGTGATGTGGGATGTTTTAAGTGGAGATTTCGATGCAGATCTAAATGGCGATCAGGTCGCACAAAATGTAATCCAAAATGCAGGTCCAGGGTCCATTGTGGTCTTTCACGACAGTTTGAAGTCATTGCGCAACCTCAAAAAATCCCTACCTCAGGTATTAGCTCATTTTTCAGAGCTGGGATATCGTTTTGAAGGCCTTTCGCAACACAACTATCAGCAAAACATACGGAAGGCAAATAAGCCTGAATTGATTGCCGGATAAGCATTTTTTTAAATTTCCCCATCCCGTCTTTTTATTTTTTTGATTAGGGCGATCCGCCCCTCCCCCAAAATAGGTGGAGGGGCGGCGCTACGCTTTAGGCTCCATGTCCATTCGGTCGCCCCCAACAAGTTGGGCGCGACTGCTTCGCCTTCGCTCAGCACCTGCCGCATCGCTATCGCAAAAAATAGGTTTTCCATTTGATAGATAACCGAATAGGCCAGGAAGGCAACAAATTGCTGAACACCCCTGCCTTCGCCTATATTGGTAATGTAAGCGGTCTGTAACTCAATGCGTTTAGTGAAAAAGCCTCTCATCAAATGGAAACGGCCTCGAGTTGATAATTTTTATCTCCTTTGATTCTGTATGATGTGGATTTATCAAGTAGTTAAAGTCCCCAGGGACCACTGCAGAGGGAACCCTCAAAATATTATACCCCTTCTCGCGGATGAATTGATCGCCTATTCTTTGTGTGTGTATTGAAGGAGGATGATTGTTCCAACCTTCTTCCAGATCAGCTCTCGCAATCTCCTTGACAAGCATCCCATCAGGAATCTCAATTTCAAGCATCATATAGTCAGCGGGCAACATCGGTAAGGACAAGTGTACCATCACTTCAGCCATGGCCAGAGCTCTACTTTCAGCAGTATATATTATTTCCGTGCCCTTAGAGTTCCACCTGTTTCCTGATTTAGCGGCTCCCTTTCCGCTCAACTCGGCTGCGTATTTTTTTCTTGAAAGCCGAAATACCTTCATCATGCAAAAATCCCATACTCAATTCGATTCAATTCGTCCATGACCATCTCTTTTCCGTAGGAATCTTTTACGAGTTCCGCCGGCTTTTGCCCCCCTAATGCCATAGATGGGCTATGCAACCAAGTATAAAACTGGTCGGTCGTATCAAAAACCTGACTGCCAAGGTGAACCACTTCAAGCAGCTCTATTATTTTTTCGGAATGCCCAGGCTTGAATACGTGATGGGCGGCTTTGCGATACCGCTGAAGGGATTTGGTGGAAATATTCAGATACTCAGCCCATTCCTCTTCGTTAAAAGGGGTTATGGATTGAATCTCGCTGAACAACGAATAGGTTATCCCCTGCCTTATGGCATAAATAAGCAACATTTTATCATTCAAAAAATGGGAAAGGCTGACACGCCCACTGCTCTTCAAGAACTTGTGCTTGCTGTCTATAGAGCTCACATAGGCTTCTACCGCTTCATTGACAGCTACTAATTTTTTTGCAGACTTTTTACTCTTCTCAAAATCCATAAAGACAATTTTCCCCAAATATAAGACTTTTGTCTTAGGAAATCAAATATTAATTACAGTCTACGCTGTTTGACTCATGAAAGGAAGCTGCGATAAGCCTATCAGAGTTTAGTATATTATCACCTTTCATTTGATCTTTCAGTCCAAAAATGCATCACCTTTCTCTTCCTCCGGGCCGAAACTTCCGCTCTGTTTTGTTTAATCCTATAATTTATCAAGATCAAGAAATCTGGATCTAGGATTCATTCGACAACTTTTTCAAGTAACACCGCTCAAGTTCGAGGATTAGCCCTCTGCTAAAATATTGCATTACATATCAGCTACGTCATTTAGACCACCCTATTTTTAATTATGTTGATGAATAGTGCGGTAAAAGCTTATGATTTTTTTCACTTTATTAGCGATTTTTTAATCGAAAAGTTATTTACAAAAAGTGATAACTGGTGATAAGCTGTCAACCCCTATCATGAGGCCTCAATTCTATCCTTTACCCTTTGCAACTTTAACCTTATTTCGC
>CAZVFU010000045.1:0-18552 GCA_964626595.1 uncultured Saprospiraceae bacterium | reverse complement strand
AAAAATCGTCAAGTGATTCATTGATCCGGCCTACTGGATTTCGCAAATAAATTTGTTTCACCATAACAAAGCGAAATCTTCGGCCCGCACGCAGGGCGAATAACGCTCGCATTTTTAGGGCGATGTGGGCGAATAGCTCGAGCGTCTGCAGAGAATTGATCGACTTCGAGGGATTTGCCTATAAAAATATTATTATGATATGGTAAAAAAAAAGAGGGTGTATTATACATCCTCTTTTTTTTATTCGAAGTATGTGCTGGATTACCAGCTCATATCGTCTTCAGAATCTATATTACTTTTCGCGGAGTCGCTGGAGTCGTTCTGCTCATCTAATTCATTCTGCTTATCCCACTCTTCGTGTTTTTTGTCAAACTCTGCATAGTCATAATCCGGCATCAAATCTGTTTTGATATGATTGATAGAGTCTTCGAGCGCTTCCAAAAAGCGATTAAAATCTTCTTTATAAAGAAAGATTTTATGGCGGTTGAATCCGCTGTCATCGCTTCTTCTGGTACTTTCAGTGAGCGTCACAAAGTAATCATCGCCTTTGGTCTTTCGCACATCAAAAAAATAAGTTCGTCTTCTTCCTGCTCTAACTTTGTTAGAATAAACCGGGTCATTCATGGTATTATTTCCTTTTTCCACTACTTTACAATTAAGGTTAATAATTTGTCCTCGATACAAATGTAAAAAAATGCATGGGATTAGGGAAAGGATCTAATCTATATATTATAATTAAACTTACTATAATTCCGAATTGTATTGTCACCGTGACTTTTATCCAAGGGCATAATCAATTCAAGTCAATGGGGGATTTATTCCCTAATTGCTGATGCTCAAAGATTTGCGAATAAAGCCCTTTTTGAGATACTAACTCCTCGTGGCTGCCCTCTTCCACAATTTCTCCTTGCTCTAGAACAATTACTCGGTCAAACTCACTTAAAATATTAAGGCGATGTGTAACCATGATGGTGGTTCTTTGACCCAGAGATTCTCCAAGAAAAGAGATGATTTCCTGCTCTGTTGAGGTGTCTACAGCTGAAAGGGAGTCGTCGAACAGGACGATATCAGGCTCTTTAATTAAAGCGCGGGCTATAGAGATACGTTGTTTTTGGCCTCCAGAAAGGGTGACACCCCGCTCTCCAACATAGGTTTCATATTGATGAGAAAACTCCATAATATCATCATGGACTGAGGCGTATTGGGCGTAGTCTTCAATAGGAGGCGTCGATTTGATATCCTCTTCTGGATCAATAAGGCCAAAACTAATGTTATCCTTTATGGTATCGGAAAAAAGGAAAACGTCCTGTGGAACGTAACCTATTTTTTTCCGTAAATCCTTTAAACTGTAGTTGCGAATATCTTTTCCGTTAATCATAACTGATCCTTCAGTGGGTTCAAACATACGTACCAGGAGATCCATGATGGTTGTTTTTCCTGAGGCGGTTTTTCCCACTATGCCTAATTTCTCACCGGGCTTGACTTTAAAACTGATGTTACTCAGGGCGGTAATACCGGTATCGGGGTAGGTGAAACTTACATTTTTGAATTCGATGGACTGGATTTCGCCGATTTTTTCAGAACCCGTATCCCGAACTTCAGATTCGGTTTTGAAAAATTCATCGATTCGCTCCATGCTGGCTTCCGCTTGCTGAACTACCGACGCGATCCAACCTATAGAGGTGACCGGCCAGGTTAACATATTTACGTAAATGACAAATTCGGCAATATTGCCCGGAGTGATCGTACCCGCCATGACTTGAATACCTCCTGCAAATACAACCAAAATAGTAGAGGTTCCAATGAGCAAAACCATTAAGGGGAAAAACAAGGCATTTACCTTTGCGAGGGATAGACTTTTATCTCGGAAGTTATTACTTTCCGACAAAAAATATTCACCCATAGGTCGTTCTTGTACATAGGACTTAACGACTCGAATACCGGAGTAAACTTCTTGTGCTAGACTATTAAGTAAGGCTAATTGTTTTTGTATAATGCTGCTCTTTTTATTGATAATACTACTCACGTAGTAAATCGAAATGGAAAGCAGTGGTAGGGGAAGTAGGGTGTATATGGACAGTTTTACATTAACGCTAAACATGGAATACATAACGAAACCAACGAGGAAGACTAAGTTTATCCCATAAAGTACAGCAGGTCCTAAATAGGTGCGCACCTTATTGACATCTTCGGTAATTCGGGCCATGAGGTCTCCGGTATTGTTCTTGCGATAAAACCCGAGGTCAAGCTCTTGATAATGAGCAAAAATGGCTTTTCGCATATCGTATTCGATCAATCGAGACATCACAATGATCGTTTGCCGAGTGAAATACATGAAAATACCCATGATTATTGCGAGAATCAGAACGAGTACTCCAAAAAACAAAAGGGTCTCTGCAACGTAGCTATAGAATACGGATTGAGATTCGAAGCCACTAATATTATTGTACAACTTTAGGTTTTCGAAAACCAGATCTAAGGCTTCCCTGATAATTTGGGGTTGCAGGACTTTAAAATAATTGGAAGCCGCTACGAAGATAATGCCCCAAAAAAAGTGCCATTTATAGGTAGCAAAGTAATGATTTAATCCTTGTAAATGCTTCAAAATGTGTTAGCTGTCTTAGTGTAAGTTGAACAATAACAAAGCGTTGCGAGTGCAAAGCCATTCAAAATCTCCATGGAAACTGTATATTTGACAAAATTATCAATAAAATCAGTTTGCATGGGGCAAATTACTACTTTAGATGAATTCGTCATACGTCGACAACGAGATTTCAGCTACGCAACAGGCGAACTAACGGGTTTGTTGCGAGATATTGGTGTTGCTGCCAAGATAGTGAACAGGGAAGTAAATAAGGCTGGTTTGATAAATATTTTAGGTAAGGAGCAGTATTCAAACGCTTCAGGAGACGAGGTTCAAAAGCTGGATATTTATGCGAATCACCGTATGATCGAATGTCTAAAGAATAGCGGGGAGTGCGCAGGGATCGCATCTGAAGAAAACGAGAGCTTTATCCCCTTGCCCGCAGTAGAAGACCGCTCTGCCCATTATGTGGTTGTTTTTGACCCGCTGGATGGTTCTTCGAATATCGATGTGAATGTAACTGTTGGTACTATTTTTGGAATTTACCGCCGATTGACATCAACCTCAATTCCCGTGCAAGAGAAAGATTTTCTGCAATCTGGTGTCGAATTGGCTGCTGCAGGATATGTTATTTACGGAACGTCGACTATACTTGTTTACACAACTGGAAACGGCGTCAATGGATTTACACTGGATCCGAGTATAGGGGAGTTTTGTTTATCTCATACCAACATGCGAATTCCAGACACAGGTAAATATTATTCGCTCAATCAGGGTTACTTTAAAAAATTTAACCCCAAGTTTCAGGAATATGTAAATTACTGTCAAGATCAAAAACTGAAGTTGCGCTATATAGGATCTATGGTCGCAGATGTTCATCGGACTTTAGTTTATGGAGGAATTTTTGCTTATCCTGGAACGCTGGACCGCCCAGAAGGAAAGCTCCGATTATTATATGAGTGTAATCCCCTTTCTTTAATCATGGAGCAGGCCGGAGGGCTTTCCTTTGATTTAGAAATGAATCGGATCTTAGATATACCCATCTCTTCTTTGCATCAAACAACTGGAATTATTTTGGGGTCTCCTAAGATGGTTCATCAGGCACAAGAGATCATTTCGGGCCCTCAGAACTAAGAGCAACATTTCCATCAGACATCACTTTATGGCTGAAATCTAGGTAAGGTGAAAGCTGGTCAATCTTTTCCTCTGATAAACCATGCATTCCTGAGAGACTCGATATAGGGTAGTGTTGCTCTCTATACCGGAAAAGGCGCTTTGCTAGATTCCAATCTATATATGGATGTCGGGCAAAATCTTTTAATTCAGCCGAATTCACTTTAATTTTCTTGATTTCATTTGATTTAGACCTGACTCTCGGACTGATTCGAATCCAGGTGCTCTCTGGTATTCCATATACTTCTTTCAACTGCTCTTTTTGGATAAACCCTCCTAAAGCATCCCTGAATTTCACAATGCGATCTGCATATACCGGGCCGATACCGGGTAAGCTTTCCAACTCCGTTTGCATAGCTGAATTAATATCTAAATAGGGTAAACGCGCAGTATCGATCAGTAAAAAAGGGATAAGTTCTCGGACGAGAGGAGAGTCAATATCATAGATGGCATATAGGTCTTCCGGATGGTAAAAAGGACCAGCCTTTTTTCTATAAGCGATAAGACGGTGCGCCACTCCTTTTTTAAACCCGAGCTTTTGAAATTGGCTAGCGTCGGCCTGATTGATGTCAATTGGTTTCAGCGTTTTTTGGGGTTGATAAGGTTTCTGATCTGAGTACTGAGCAGTGTGTTTCTTATTCTTTGTATTTAAAGCTGAGCCATTTTTCTCTTTTGGCGAATCGGATTCAGTCCAATTCCAGAAATCTCGCTCTTTTTCAATCCATATGCTATCTATTCCAAAAATAGATTGGATATCTTTCACATTTGAAAAGCCCCCCTTAGCAGCGCGAAAACGGACCCAGCGTTCAGCAATAAATGACGGAAGTCCGCGATGCTGTAATTGTTTAGCAGTGACCGCATTGGGGTCATAACTATCTATTTCCAATGCTCCCCCCTTATTGGGTTTAGAGGGCATAACTAAAGTATCTTGACTCCATGTTTTAAGCAATAATTCTAAGTTTGTATTGTCATTGGAGTCAGGTAATAGTAAGGGGGTTAATGAAATAGAAAGAATACAGAGACACCAAATGGTGAGACCTCGACGCTCTTCTGAACTAAATTGCCACATTTTTTATTAAATTTCAATAAATGAATCACTTATGGGTGTAATAAAATCGGCTGAACGTTCCGTAGCAACAGAAATATTTCAATTAGTGAGAGCGAAAATTAAAGTTATCCAAATTTTGGCTAGCTGTGTTCTCATCCTTTCAATTTATCAGCCTTTGTTTTCGCAACACTTAGATCGATTAAAATTGTTTGATGAAAAACGACAAAATCATCAAAAATCGGCTATGTTGACTCTAGGAACCTGGGCTACTATAAATATTACAAGTGGCTTGATTTTGCAGAATAACACAAGTGGAACAGACAAGTACTTTCATCAAATGAATGCAGGTTGGAATGCAGTAAATTTAGGTATTGCCGCCCTGGGTTACTGGCGGGCATCTCAGGTCAATTCACCTGACAAGAGTTTTTCAGAAGCCTGGAAGAAGTATGAAGGGTATCAAAAGTCACTTTTGTTCAATGCAGGTCTGGATGTTGGTTATATGGCAGGTGGGTTGTATCTTATAGAACGTTCTCGTCGTTATGACGGGAAAAAGGCAGATCAGCGAAAAGGGTGGGGGCAATCTATTTTGCTCCAAGGAGCGTTCCTATTTACGTTTGATCTTGTGGCCTATTTGAGCAGTCGCAAATTGGCCAGAAATGTTAGGCCTTTCATGATATTGGATGCGCCAACTCAAAGCACTCAAATTGGTATTCATTTTTCATTTTGAGTCGTATTCACCTCATTTTTTTGTTTTATTTTAGATTTGGATGTCTTATCGGAAATGGAATGCAGTTGTTCTGAATTGTTGAGTAGAGCATTCTCTATTTTTACATATTCCCATTGATTGATCGGAAAGGCCGAACGGAGTTGACTAAATACTTCTTTTCTGGAATCCTTTTTCTCCCAACTTGATTTCCCGAAGACATAAGCTTTATTCCCCGATTTTAAGACAGTATAGTTTTGATTCTTATATTCAAATGGAACGAATTGTGTGCGAGCCTTGTGAAAATAATGAAGTATGATAAAAGTACTCAAAAGGATGGGTATCAGCTGAAAATTGATTATCAATTGGCGTTTGGATTGACTGTAGAGTGCTCTGATGAATATAGCTATTAATGAGATGGTGAGAATTAAGTAAGAAAGAGGGAAGAATGACCAATTTAATTGGGGTAATCCATATGCTGATACCGTATCCATAATCACGGACCAAAAACCCAACCCCCAATTGAGTAATTTTCCAATAAATGGAGCCGCAGCCGGCAAGAGATCCGTAAAAATCACGAGAGTCCACCCCCCTATAAATAAAAATATAGCTAAATAACCCGCGGGGATACTAAATAGCCAGAAAAGAGCGGGGACATGACCGAAATGATATAATAGAAAGGGGGCTACACCTATCTGAGCGGCAAATGATAATGAGATTAAGGTAACCCATGAAGTGGGCAGAGGCGTCCAGCGCAATAAAATGTGGTTCCAAAAAGGCAGTGTAAATAAAATGCCAAACATAGCACCAAATGATAACTGTGCACCCAGGTCAAGCAACATAAATGGATTCCACATGAATAATGCTAATGCGCTGATGGCTAAAGTATTTATCGCAGTGGCAGGTACTTTACAGGCTTTTCCCAAATAATAAACGCTGACCATTACTGCTGCACGGGTAGCTGAGGGAGCAAACTCACAAATGGCTACATACAACCAAACGAAACAGAGGATTAAGGTAAACTGGATTAAATCCTTTCCTTTTGATCTCCTGTAAGTATGATTGATTAAGAATTGAATAACAAAAACAAGTATCCCTACATGCATTCCTGAGACTGCTAAAATGTGAGCCATGCCGGCATCAGCAAATTGCGCCCGAACCTCTGCAGGAAGAGCTTGACTATCCCCAAACAATATGGCCTGAAGCAAACTATGGGTAAGAGTATCCGTATGCTTTCCAATGTCACTCATTTTGGCCGTCCTCCAGCTATTTAGAGAGGTCATTACTCCTGAATTCTCAGGTTTGTGAATGGTGTAAGGAATGTATTTAGGGATATACTGGGTGTAGGCTATGTTTTTATGTATTAGATAGCTTCTAAAGTCAAATGCACCTGGAATTTGGGAATTTTGAGGGGTTCGTAGAGAAAAGCGACCGAGGACTTGATCTCCTGCAGTTAAATTTTGAGTACTGTCTCTTCGCTCGAGCCAATAATAGATATTTACTTGTCGCGGAGAATGTTCTGAGATGAATGTTTGAGCTAAACCTCGCCAACGCTGATTTTTAGGATCCCACTTCACATCTTTAACTGTCATGCATTGCAGATAAGCTGTGTCCGTTTCTACTTGGTTATCTAGAATTAGGGCTTGGTCGTGATGGTGAAAATGCAAATAGCCACAAATGAACAGAAAACAATAAAAGCATAGGGACCAAATTCTTTTTATCCAAAAACCTGCCATTGAAAGGATGATCAGTCCCGCATAAAGTGGGAGTGATGCATCAGCATCTGGGGCTAATACATATAAAAACCCACCGGCTAACAAGGGTAAAACAAGGCGCACTGCGGGGATTTCCTGCCAGTTGAGTGTCAAGGTCTTCATACTAATCATGAGTGTATGAAAAGACCAAGGATGTTCCTCAAATTAGAAAATTAGTAACTTCCTACCCATCGCCGTATAAACCATTCAACGGATAACAGAACCATGATCAACACAAAAACCCAGGGTAAATTAATGAGCGTGCGGGTGGTAGGTTGTGAATATAAAATGGGTTGTGCAGTTTCACCTTCACGAAGGGACTTTAAGCTGCTTTCGAGGTCGCTCATCTTCATCATTTGTCCTCCGCTTTCAGCAGCCAATAGCCGTAAAATGTTATGGTCGGCCTGGGTCCGAAATAGCTCGAGCTGAATTTCCTTGACTACAAACTGACCGCGATGAGAAAATCGCTCCCCATTCCAGTCCAGATAGGCGGAATAGGAATATTCCCCCTCGGGGAGAAAACCCAAATTAAGTTGATAAAAATTATCCTTTTTGCCAAGTGTGTATGTGTAAGTGTCACCATCCGCTGAACTCACCTCAAGAAACGCATCAGAGGAATTTACAAGTTGGTAATTTTGGTTGTAAAATTCAGCCCTGATTTGGATCCGTTCGTTTTCATCATAAACGTTTTTCCCTAACTGAGTTCTAAACCGACGTTTATCATCCGCCACTGAAAGATATTGAACCAACTGCTCTAGAAGTTGGTCGGCAGCGGCATTTCCACCGGCTCGATCAAACTCATATAACCTCCATCTCCAAAATCCTTCACCTAACAAAAAGGCCGTACGCGTTTTTCCGGAAGTCCGACCAACCATAACCAGAGGGTATTCCGTAGGAACCTCGCCAATTTGCTGATAAAAAAGAATTTGACCGCCTGAGGGCATTTGGAAATCTGCAAAAACGGTCTCGAGCGGAGGGTAATTCGTTAAGGCCTGAGCAGATTCTTCGGCGAAAGAAAAAGTATTGAAATTCGGATTTAAAGAAGGAGCCACAGCATTGGCACTACCTCTTTTGAGATTGATTCGCAGGCTATTTTGAATTTTATTCAGCTTTTTGAAGTCTGTATCTAGACCTGTGACAAACAACTTGGGCAAAGATGAACTGACCAACTCGTCGAGATAGCTGGGTTTATTCTTTTTAAAGGGAAGTTGGTGAAGTATAGCCAGGTCATAAGATTCCAGGGGCGGTAAGGGATCGCGAGCTAAAATAACATCAATTTCGTAATTTTTGTTTTTGCTTAGACTTTGCTTAATGGCGCTAATGTCAGGGTGGGGCGCTCCCGCGGCAATGAGTATTTTTTGACGGGCATTGATGACGTCAATGTAAAAGGTCTTGCTGTTATTGGTTGGTGTCGTTTCTCCAGAAATAGGTTCTACAGAAATCATGAACTTCTGAACGCCGGCATTATTAGCTTCTGCAGTAAACTCGAAAGTTTGAAAATAACTGGCATCTTCAATATCGACGACTTTTCGATCTAGGAGACGAGGCTGTCCCTTTTCGAATGCGTATAGCGAAAGGTTCGTTCCTTTTCCCTGACATGCATTTGCCTTAATGTCAGCTTGAACTAAGAATTTGTCCCCAAGGTAGGCTATGTCATTATGAAATATATCCACCAAAGATATATCCTTTCGGATGGTGGTGTCTCCGACTGCGATCGGAAAAATGGGAACGTTGAGGCCCGAAAGCGAATAAAGAGGGTTTTGGCCCAAATTATACATGCCATCAGTTACTAATACTAAGCCACCAATATTTCGTCCCCGTAAATCTTCTTTTGCATAATCAATAACGGCCGAGATATTTGTTTTTGCTTGTTCGAAGCCCGAACTGTCCAGAGCGCTAACCTCATCTCCGAACTTTAAATCAATTTGTTCGAACCCCTGCATTTTCTCATTTAGCAATTGAGGAAGCTTTTGGATCTCCTGCAAAACACTGTCCTCAGCGATGGTCATGGATTCGGAGTCATCTATAGCTAGCAAGACTAGAGGTTCTTCTGTCTTACTTTCAAAATAGGTCAGGAAAGGAGATAATAACAACAGACATAAGATAAAAACAACTAAAGTTCTCAAGATTCCAAGAAACCAAGGTAATGCTGAGCTTTTTTCAGCCCATCTCCTGTCCTTGTAATACAAAACTACCCCATATAGAATGGCAACGAATGCACACAAAAATAAATAAGGGGTAGGATAGTCAAATTGTAAAGCGTTCAAAGTATTTCAATTTTGGGAGAGCAAATATGCAAAAGATATCCTAAAGACCTCCTTTCTAACGCAAGAGGATCGGTTTTCATTTTCTAAACTCTTATTTTTTGGGTATAAGGTAAGAAAGGCTTGAAGCGTATATGAGGGTGCGATCTGAAAAGGCCTCGAAACCAAATCACGCAATAGGTCTGGTGAACCCACTGCTGCTTAGATGGTTACTTTAGGAGATGTCCGCAATGATTTTATATTATTTTCGTTCCCTAAAAAAAGAAATTCTATGAAGCTTAGTTTTTTGTTAATTCCCGTATTCTTTCTTTTCATTCACGGATCTGCTCAAGCCTCGTATATGTTATTGCCTATGGATGGCGAGCAGACTAATCATTTAAAAGCCTATGGCATCGCCTATTGGGTCTTGGAAAAAGAGGTGGAAAGTTGGTGGTTACTGAACTACAGAGGGGGTAGTTTTGCTTTTCAACACAATTCAGCTTTTGAAAAGGAATGCAAAACGAGAGGTGTTTCCTATGAAGTTATTTCTGCTTCTCAATTTCGGGCTATCCGAGAAGAGATAGCACACCCTGAAGTGAATCAAGAGGCGATTAAACTAGAAGTGGCGCCCCAGATTGCGGTTTATACTCCAGATGTAAATGCCAGAGGAGAGAGTATTCAACCCTGGGACGACGCAGTAACCCTTGTTCTGACCTATGCAGAAATTCCCTACGAAACCATTTATGACCGAGAAGTGATTGGAGATAAGTTGGCTCAGTATGACTGGCTTCATCTGCATCATGAGGATTTTACGGGTCAATACGGGAAATTTTATAGAGCATACGGAGGCACTGCATGGTATCGTTCGCACCAAAAACGGCAAGAAAGCCTGGCGGCCGAATTGGGATTTGAAAAGGTATCAGAGCTGAAGTTAGCTGTAGTGGATAAAATTCAGGAATATATCATTGGAGGTGGATTCATGTTTGCCATGTGCTCGGCCACCGATACCTATGATATCGCGCTAGCTGCGCGAAACGTGGATATTGCTGCCCAAATGTTTGATGGAGATCCGGCACATCCAGATCCAGACCCTTTATTGAATTATGAGGAATGTTTAGCCTTCCAGAATTTTAAGCTTGAAAAGAATCCGATGGTCTATGAATATTCAACCCTCGATAACACTGCCCAACGTAATGTAGATGCAAAACAGGACTACTTTTCTCTGTTTGATTTCTCCGCAAAATGGGACCCTGTACCCACCATGCTTACTCAAAACCACACTCGAACGGTTAAAGGATTCATGGGTCAAACCACGGCTTTTAAGAAAAAGTATATCAAGCCTGAGGTGATCGTATTGGGCGATAATAAAGCCGTTGATGAAGTTCGATATATTCATGGGACGCGAGGTGAAGGCACATGGACTTTTTATGCTGGCCATGATCCCGAAGATTATCAGCATCGCGTGGGTGATCCGGAAACTGACTTGAACCTGCACCCGAAATCAGCTGGGTATCGTTTGATTCTAAATAATATCCTCTTTCCTGCAGCTAAAAAGAAGGAGCGGAAAACGTAGTCTGCCCAGTTTCTCAATAAGCATGAGCGGAAAATCTGGAGGCATTCGCTTGATGGTACCTTTTATTCGGCCGGCACACGCCTATCCATTGCTCCGCCAGCTTGCGCTCTGAGGCGTGATCGGGCTATTCGCTTGTAGTGCCGGGCCGCCCGGTCAGCATCCGTAAGGCTGCGGGGAGTTTCCTTTGGTCACTTCCTCGCTCCACGGCTGCACCGCCCGCCCGCCCCGTCTCTATCGCTGCTATCCCTGCCGGAAGAACTACTTTTTTTAGTCCGGGATGGAAGGTTTAATATAGCCTGAGCCAGGAAAAGACGCGTGTAGACCTTTTTGGGAAAGGGCCGATTGTAATTTGGAGATATAGTATATCCGAAGACTTGTTGCAGCCTCTAATGTTCTATTCCCTTTTTTATATAATGACAATTCAAGGCCAAACTTTCATAAGATACAATTGTATTATATTTATCTAAAAATAGACCCATGAGAAAAAGCTATATAGCTGGGATCGGTCACTACCTCCCAGAGAAGGTAGTGACCAATGATGACCTGGCTCGTCATATGGACACATCAGATGAATGGATTCAGGAACGAACCGGAATTCGGGAGCGACGCTATGCTGAACGACATAAGGAGACACCAGTTACTCTGGCAGCTAATGCTGCAAAAGTGGCTATGGAACGTGCGGGTACTGACAAAGAAGAGATAGACTTCATCATCTTTGCTACCTTAAGTCCGGACTATTTCTTTCCTGGCTGCGGAGTTCTTTTGCAGCGGGAGCTAGAAATTGCAAATACCGAAATCGGCGCTCTTGATGTACGCAATCAATGTTCAGGCTTCATTTACGCACTATCTGTAGCGGATCAGTTCATAAAGTCTGGAATGTATAAAAATATACTCGTGGTCGGTTCTGAAGTGCACTCGATGGGCTTAGACTATTCAAATCGAGGCCGAAATGTAGCAGTAATTTTTGGTGATGGAGCTGGAGCTGCTATCGTTCAACCCACAGAAGAAGAGGGCAGAGGCATTCTTTCTACTCACCTTCATTCTGATGGCCGTCATGCAGAAGAGTTGAGTTTTATTTCGCCAGGGTCTCACGGAGGATATCACGACAAAGAAACGGACTTCGGATTTAAGGATGAAGAGTTTGGGGGCTTATTTCTGACCCAAAAGATGATGGACGATGGAATGATCTTCCCATACATGAATGGACAGTACGTCTTTAAGTATGCAGTGAAAAAGTTTCCGGAAGTTATTATGGAAGCCTTAACGAGTAACCAATACGAGACTTCTGATCTGAAGCTATTGATTCCTCATCAGGCAAATTTACGTATCTCCCAGTTCGTACAAAAAGTATTGAAACTGAAGGATAAGCAAGTCTATAATAATATTCAAAAATATGGTAACACCACAGCAGCATCCATTCCTATTGCACTCTCAGAGGCTTGGGAAAATGGCCTGGTAAAGCGTGGAGACTTAGTCTGTTTGGCTGCTTTTGGTAGCGGGTTTACCTGGGGTTCTGCATTAATGCATTGGTAATCATGAAAGTAGATATGTTAGCGATTGGGGTGCACCCCGATGATATAGAACTTTGTGCAGCTGGTACGCTCCTGCGACACATTGATATGGGATATAAAGTGGGTATTCTCGACTTGACTCAGGGTGAATTAGGCACCCGGGGGACAGCCGAAACACGAAGTTTGGAAGCCCAAAGATCTGCTCAAATTGGAGGTGTCCAATTAAGAGCGAATGTTGGACTGGCAGATGGCTTTTTTAATCATGATGATCAGAATGCCCGTGCCATCATTCCATATATCCGAAAGTACAGACCTAAAGTGGTATTAATAAATGCCCGATGGGACCGCCATCCCGACCATGCCCGGGCTTCCGGACTAGCGCGCGATGCATGCTTCCTTTCGGGTTTACGCCGAATCGATACATTAGATCCATCAAATGGTGAAAATCAACAAGCTTGGCGCCCTAATACGGTATACCAATATATTCAGGATTACACAAGTACGCCGGACCTGGTCGTCGACATTTCTGATTACTTTTCCAAAAAAATGGAAATGGTCCGTGCTTTTGCCTCTCAGTTTTATGACCCGAATTCTAACGAACCGGAAAGCCCGATTAGCTCTAAGGACTTCCTGGACAATATTGATGCGAAGGATCGCGTAATGGGGCGTTTTATTGGCGCAACATATGGAGAAGGTTTTCACCAAATTCGTCCTGTGGGTGTGCCGGATTTAATGAAGCTATCATAATGAAGAGATGAGCTTTAAAGAGTCTGATGTTTATCCTATTTTTATAACGCAAAACATTCTGTTATGAGATTTGCGATAGTCGCACATGATGGTAAGAAGGCCGATATGGTATCTTTTCTACTTAACTATAAAGATACACTCAAAAAAGTGGAACTAGTCGCGACGGGCACTACAGGAGGCCTGGTCGAGGATGCAGGGCTAGAGGTACGAAAAGTGTTGTCAGGCCCCATTGGTGGAGATGCTCAAATTGCAGCAATGGCAGCCCAAAAGGAACTGGATTTAATCATTTTTTTTCGCGATCCTCTCGATAAGCATCCCCACGAGCCCGATGTTCAAATGCTGATGCGAATTTGTGATGTGCATAACATCCCTCTGGCGACCAACATTGCCGCCGCGCGCTTATTCCTAAATGCGCTCATTGGTCAACCCAGTGAAAAAGAATCTGACAGGTAACATTTCCTCATTTGGCATGTTTTTTACTTCCTCAGTCGTGATGGGTTTGAGGAAACGATAATTCTTATTTTTTTATGTAGATTCATTATAAATAATTTTTGCATTGGGTAGATCTAATTATATTTGCCACTAAATAGAATTGATCTAAATAAACCAACTCGATGAAAATATCATTTACGCTATTGTTTTCCATTGGCTTAAGTTGCCTTTTGCAAGCACAGGTCGGTCACTCTGATTCTTCAGTTTCTTTTGAGAAACATTCTGGACCTGCTGTTTCGTCTGCAGGAATCGAAATGAATTCAGATGTTTCTGATGATCTGGCTCCTGCCGTGAATTCGGCTAATCGTCATAATGCATTTTTAGGAGGAGAGGATACCTTAGATCAATGGTCAAAGACTTACACCTTACCTGATGTAGAACTCAAAGCTCTGAGTTTAACGTCTCGGCAGGAATTTATAGAGCGTTCCGGGCCGACATCGTATTTTGTCCCCAATGACTATTTACAACAAATTCGAACGATTGACCCTCACCAACTTCTGCAACGAGTGCCCGGACTTCAGATTCAGGACGAAGAGGGATTCGGTCTGAGACCCAATATCGGTATTCGCGGAAGCGGGGCTTCGCGTTCATCCAAGATTTTGGTCATGGAGGATGGTGTACCCACCGCGCCTGCACCGTATACCGCTCCAGCCGCATATTATTTCCCTACTATGGGGCGTATGAATAGTGCAGAGGTTCGCATGGGATCTGCCGGTTTGGCTTCCGGGCCTTATACAACAGGCGGCGTTATCAATTTGATTTCTACCCCGGTACCTACTAAAACTACGGTCCAAATGCGTGCAGGAGTAGGCTCTTTTAATACCCGACAAGTACATATGGTTGCTGGAGATGAAGTCGGTCGCCTGGGATATATGGTGGAATACTTTGGTCAAAACTCTGATGGGTTCAAAAATCTGGATGGCCCCAATGATAATACTGGCTTCGATAAACGAGATATTCACATTAAGCTGCGCTACTTATTATCCAACAAAAACGGACATAGGCATCAATTATCAACGAAGTTCCTACATTCTCAGGAAACATCAAATGAAACATATTTAGGCTTAACCCGATCTGATTTTTTTCAAAATCCACTCCGACGCTATGCAGGCTCAGAGCGGGACCAGATGAATACCGAATTTACCGGAGGACATCTGACGCATACCTGGACGCTTCCAAAGTCGATGTCCTTTGTTAGCACAGTCTATGGACATACTTTCGAACGAAACTGGTACAAATTGGATAAAGTGAATACCGGCGGTGATAATGTGTCGATCTCTAAGATTCTGTCCCAACCCAGTAGCTATTCATCCCATTTAGATGTAGTAAAGGGCATGAGTGATCCTAATGCTATCCTTTCGGTTAAGGCTAATAACCGCTCCTATTACTCTTATGGCTTTCAATCTCGATTCAATTGGCAACGAACTCAACATGCTATCCAGGCTGGTGTCCGACTGCATACGGATGCGATTGATCGTTTTCAGTGGGTAGATGGTTACCGAATGGGTAATCAAAGCATGTCTCTGGTTAATCAGGGAGTCCCCGGAACAGAAAGTAATCGAATCGAACGCACACGTGTTGCGGCTGGATTTGGAGAATACACCTACCAGAATAACCGATTCACAGTCAAAGCAGGCGGTCGATTGGAGTATATTAGTGCCGAACGAGAGAATTACGGATCTGAAGATCCAGATCGAACGGGCCAGAATTTAAGTGAGCGTTCGAATCAAATGCTCACTTTCTTGCCAGGGGCTAGTGTCGATTTTAACCTCGATTCACGTTCTCAATTATTTGCTTCTGTGGTTCGGGGATTTACTCCGCCTGGCAATAGTTCAGAAACGGAGCCAGAGCAAAGCATAAATAGCGAGTTGGGACTCCGTTATTTTAAAGGAAAAAAATTCCAATTTCAACTCACAGGGTTTTGGCACGAATTCCAGAACTTACTCGGTAGTACTTTAGTGGCTGGCGGGAACCCCTCAGCCGTAGACTTAATAAATGGGGGCGCCGCCCGATCCATAGGATTGGAAGTTTATAGCAAATACGATATCCATCCCCAATGGCCGATTGAAGTAAGCTATACTTTTATTCAATCGACCTTTCAGGATAATTTTGAAAGTGAATTTGACCCCTGGGGTGAAGTCTCAAAAGGTGATTACCTTCCTTACGTAAGTCCTCACACTATATGGGCGCAAATAGGGTATAGCGGCGATCGTTGGGGCTTGTTTGCTCAGGTCCATTATCAAACCGATATGCTTTCTCAGGCGGGAGCTGACTTTTCGGGAAGCACGGACGCGCCCCTTTTAGAAGGGAGAGCTATTGTCTCAGCTCAAGCTCAGTTTGAAATTACTTCTGGTATTCAGATTTACGGACGGGTTAATAACTTATTGGATGAGGTCTATAATGTAGCTCTGCGTCCAGCAGGTTGGAGACCAGGAATGCCACGCTATTTTGAAGTGGGTTTTGACTACAGATTCGTCAAGTGATAAGGATACCTACCTTGAACTTAAGCAGGTTTGGCAAACCATTAAAAGTCACGTATCTTTCCTTAAAATTGAACGATGTCAGAATCAAACGATAAGCGCGACCGGCAAGAGTCGAATAAAGAGCCTTCTTCTGGCCCTCAGTCTAATACGATTTGGGGAAGTGCTTTCGTCCGACTTTCACTCTACATTCTACTGGGTTTTATTTTGCTGGCCGTTTCCAGATATGTTTACCTCAAAGTAACAGATCAGTATCCAGCTAACTTTGAGGAGCAAAGCATTATTCAATACCCTCATTTGGAACAACTCCAATCCAATAGAAAGACGAAAACTGATTCCACGGGCTCAAAAACGGAAACGCAATATCCAGAAGATGCAGATACCCTTTCACAAGATGGAAGGCGGAGGGAATGACTTTATCCTCCTCGCTCCTCAATATTATCCTTATGTCAAAGATCAGGGACTCATTCCGGAATGGTGCGATAGGCATTTGGGAATAGGAGCTGATGGCTTGATTACTGTAGACTTTTCAGCATCAACCGCTGCTGATTTTAAAATGATTTATCACAACTCGGATGGCAGCTCAGATTGTTTTTGCGGAAACGGTGCTCGATGCGCGGTTGCCTTTGCCCATACGCTACAAAAACTACCTGAATCCTGTACCTTCCTGGCTCAGGATGGTTTGCACACTGCTGAAATGCATGGAGTAGAGGATATTGAGATTTCACTACGTCCCGCCCACTTCCCTCAAGCAGTGGAAAAAGGATGGTTTATGAATACAGGATCCAGACACTTCGCCCTACAAGTATCTCAGCCTGACGAAATTGACCTGAAACAGCTTGGCTCGCGCTGGCGACATCATCAAGCTTTTCAACCCGCTGGAGCAAATGTCAACTTTTGGACTCAGGATGAAGCGGGTATTTATTTACGAACATTTGAAAAAGGAGTGGAGGCTGAAACACTGGCGTGTGGGACCGGAATTGTTGCGGTCGCTCTTATCCAGCATTATACAGAGGGCAATACCTCTCCTTTAGTGGAAATGCCGATTCGAATGAAAGGGGGACGGTTTAAAGTGAAAGCTAGGAGAACTCAGAGCCAGTATATAGATATTCACCTACGTGGACCCGTTCGCCATGTTTTTTCCGGCGAAATCACTATAAATTAAGTCTATTTCTTACCAAAAAACCGGCCAGCCAATCCGCCTAATAAGCCTCCGCCGCCACTTTTTTTACCGCCGCTCCCGCTAATTACGTCGGAAAACATATCCATGAGCGGAGAACTGTCATCTGATGGCGTTTGCTCATTTTTGTTCGTGATGAGGTTCATGATCTGAGGGAGAACTATGGCGGAGATCATTTGTGCTTTTGATTGATCTACACCTACATATTCTACGATTTTTTGCGTTAGCGTTTGTTGCAAACTGTTTTGAAGTGAATTTGCTGACGATCCGTTTGATTGATTGGAAAACAAATTCATTAAGGTTCCAATGTTACCAATGGATAAGCTATTACCAATTTCCTCGTCAGCTGCTTTCCCGGTAGCCTTAACTACTTTGTCTACTTCCTCGTCATTCATTCCCGCTTTTGATTTGAGTTCGCCGGCGACCTGATCTTTTAATTGTGAAAGGAGTGCATCTATCATAGCATAATTTTTGCTAAAAATAGCTAAAGTTTATGAATCGCTTACTTTTTCTTTTCGAGTTGGTTTACATAATTTAATGATCCCAATCGAAATCGGAAGGGAATACGGGTGTTTTGTTCAATAGCGTATTCCCATCGGCAAAAGAAAGCTTTCGAACGATCTATCTTTGGGTAAAACCTTCTGGCCTTCATTCTATTCCACTTTAGATTCTCTAATTTTTCTTGGATTTCTGTAGAGTCGTAATTCAATTCAGGCTCGGGAGAATATTGAGCGTGCAGAGAAGGGGAGGAGAGGCAAAAAGCGAGTGTGAAAAAGTACATATAAAATGAGTGGTAGCCCATTTGTAATAGAGTAGACTTTTTTGAAACACGAAAAAAGGATAAGTTTTCTGTCGCCACCCCGAAATAAAAGTTCGCCATAGAATCCCACATTAGTATCTCATAATAAACGGCAGTATGCAGACTTTGTTTGATTCGGAAAATCGCACTAAGAGAGACAAGTACTCCTTTTCGGTAAACCTCTCTGCGTTTTAAGGCAAAGGTGTGATAAAATTGGCGTCTAGTGTCATTACCACTAAATCCGTTACAGACCAAGTCTTGATCT
>CAZVFU010000044.1:0-19222 GCA_964626595.1 uncultured Saprospiraceae bacterium | reverse complement strand
TATGCAACAAGTGAAATTCCTGTATTCTATTATGCCTTTTTCCCGCGTTTATTTTTATTCAAACTGTATGTATGGGGCAAGACTATTTGGGATATTTCGGCCTTTCAGGAACTGAAATTTAGTTTTGACCTTATTCCTTACGGCATTAATAAGGATGCGGACGAGCTCATAAACGGATACTGCCAAATGGATACTACAGAATTGTGGTCACTCAATATTGCAGATAATACACTCAATCAGATTTTCTATCATGCAGACATCAATTCCTTTGAAAATATAGAGGATGCCTTAGTTCTCTGTGATGATATGGACAAACTGCTAGATCATTTAGAAAACCTGTGTATAGAAGAGAAAAAAAGAGTTCCAGATTCAACCATTGGACAGGGGAAAATGAAGGTACTGCACAATGAGATGATCTATACAAACAATACCATTTACTTTAAATCACCCAGTATAAGAAGCTTATATACTACTCTTGCCAACCCAAACTTTATTGTTACTATGAACAAAAAACTCTGCGACTATAAAGAAAAATGGTTTGAGAAGCTGATCACTAAAAGCGCAAAACTTTCTGGACCCGAGGAGAAAAGGCGAAATAAATTTTTCACAACCCTACACAAAACCGTTGAAAGAACTCGTAAAAAAATCGAAATCTTAGCCGAATAAGGTCACGACTCGCTAGCTCTGAGTTCCTCGATCTGTTCAAGAATTTCTTCTGCCTTAGCTGTTAATTTATCACTAGCTGACCGATCTGTTTTACTAAGAGCAAAGGCCTTTTCTTTTAACTTCTGATACTCTTCTTGAAGCTTTTCTACTTTACTTTTCTTCTTAAATAATCCGAACATAATTTTTCAATAAAACGCCCAATGCCACCTTTAGTTTAAAGAATGTCCGATGATTTCAAAAAAGCTGGCACAAAAGTTGCATTGTATCTTTATAGCTGTAACCGTTAAAACCAACCTGTTACAGATTTGAAGCGGCTCGGAGACCAACCACTCCGAGCTTTTTTTATTCCTAATAACACCATTCACCACCCAAACCTTTAAAGACCCTATGTTTACACCCATAATAATGGTAAATTTTTGGAAGTCCTCAGTGACGTTTGAACAACAGATATCAAACCTAGAAAAATAGAAATAAAAAAAGTACCTAAGAATAAGTCCTCCCTGAAACTGAAGTTACATTCGCAACTTCTTTATCCCAGAACGCACCAACAATGGGTCATCCCCCGTGCAATCCACGACAGCTGAAGGATCGAGACTGCCAATGCCCCCATCTATGACAGCATCAACTTGGTTTCCAAACTTCTCCTCGATAAGCTTGGGGTCTGTAAAATATTCTCTGATTTCCTCATCAGCTTTTAAGGAGGTACTCAAAAGGGGCCGGCCTAACTGCTCCGCTAATTGCAGTGCTATGTTATTCTCTGGAATACGCACACCAACCGTCCTCTTTTTATTCTTAAACATCTTAGGTACTGAGTTATTCGACCTCAAAATGAATGTAAACGGACCCGGAAGGTTACGCTTCATGAGTCGAAACGTTTCATTATTCATCTGAGCTGTATACTCTGATACCTGAGAAATATCTTTACAAATAAAGGTCAAATTTGCCTTTACCGGATCTAAATCTCTGAGTTTACAAATCCGATCCACTGCTTCAGCATTCGCAAAATCACACCCTAAACCATAAACAGAGTCAGTTGGATAGATAATGACGCCTCCATCTTTTAAAATTTCGGTTACAGCTTGAATTTTTCGCTTTTGGGGGTTTTCTGGATGGATATTGAAAATCATAGATGAGAATTGTGATTAAAAGATTAGATTCACTTCATTAAAGTAAGAAAAAAAAACGAAAACTATCTACTATTCAACTAGAATTATATCCTAATTCATCTCCTTTTTCCTAGATTCTAATTCCTGCAACGTACGCTTCAATTTCTCAACTTCTGCTGTTTGAGCTCTCAGCTTTTCCTCCACTCCAGGTAGTTCTTTTTTGGCTTCCTTGATTTTTTCTTCCTCGTCTTTAATATCCTCTCTTAAATCTTTTATTTCTTCTTCTCTGGATTTGATGTCATCATCCAAATCTTCTTTATCATCAGTAATTGATTCGAGATCATCCTCCATATCATCCAGTAATTCTTTGATCTGATTTCTCTTGATATTGATGGCATAGTTCAATACCCATTGAGAAGCCATGCTTTCTTTAGCATCTGAAGCATTACTCCCAACGAAGTTACCATTTGCGTCTTTTATCCAAACTGAAAATTCGGTTTGCTGATCTGAAAGGTTATTTTTCCTCATGAATACTTGAAGAGGTCCATTAGAAATGGCTGTAACCTGAGCATCTTCAGAAACATACATTTTAGCATCCTTATCAAAGTCGACTTTGCTATCGAACTCTTTTAAATAGCTCTCCCACTCTTTTACCATATCTTTATCTTTTATACCGGTTCGCTCAAGAGAAACTACAAATGCGCTTTGAGGCTGAGATTTAAAAAGTCGATCTTGGATCATCACATCACTTTGCGCTATAGAACTTGAAAGACTAAAGAGAAAAAAGTAAAGGACAAGTAGATAATTTTTCATGATTAATTGTTTTTTTAAAGTGGAATATTTCCGTGCTTTTTTTTGATTTGATTAACTGCTTTACCTTTACAAACATCCAATGCAAGAATTAGTTTTTTCCGAGTCATACGAGGCTCGATCACATCATCAATAAACCCTCGCTCAGCAGCGCGATAAGGATGCGCAAATTTTTCAGCATACTCTTTTTCCCTGCTTGCCAAAGTTTCTTCAGGATGGTCTGATTCTTTAATTTCTTTTCTAAATATGATTTCACTTGCCCCTTTTGCACCCATGACGGCTATCTCTGCAGTAGGCCAGGCAAAATTCATATCAGCCCCGATATGTTTTGAATTCATCACATCATATGCTCCACCATACGCTTTTCGGGTGATCACAGTAAAGCGCGGAACTGTAGCTTCCGAAAAAGCATATAACAACTTGGCTCCATTTGTAATTATCCCCTTCCATTCTTGATCTGTACCTGGCAAGAAACCGGGAACATCCACAAATACAACTAGAGGAATATTGAAAGCATCGCAAAAACGAACAAATCGAGCTCCTTTTCGACTCGAATCAACATCAAGTACACCGGCTAAACTATACGGCTGATTAGCAACTATTCCCACTGATCGACCGGCAATTCGGGTAAATCCAACAACAATGTTGTCAGCAAAACCTTCATGTATTTCAAAAAAAGATTCTTCATCACTAACACCGCGAATAACGTCTTTTATATCATAGGGCTGGTTGGGATTCTCTGGCACAATATCATCTAACTCATAGCGGACTTCTTCCCCTAAGGTATATGGGAGTCTAGGCGCTTTCGCATCACAATGTTGCGGTAAAAATGACAGCAAAGACTTAAGTTGCTCGATGCAATCAATCTCATTTTTTGCAACGAGGTGAGTTACTCCACTTTTTGTAGCATGCGTTTGTGCCCCTCCCAGCTCTTCGGCGCTGACCTCCTCATTGGTTACCGTTTTTACGACGTTTGGACCTGTTACAAACATATAGGAGCTCTGGTCAACCATAATCGTAAAGTCGGTTATTGCCGGAGAATAGACTGCTCCGCCCGCACAGGGCCCCATAATAGCTGATATCTGAGGAATCTTGCCAGAAACCAAAGTGTTGCGATAAAAAATATCGGCATAGCCACCTAAAGAACTCACCCCCTCCTGTATGCGTGCTCCGCCTGAGTCGTTCAGCCCAATGATGGGGACTTGATTTTGCAAAGCCAGATCCATCACCTTACAGATCTTTTCTGCATGTGTTTCGCTCAAAGCACCGCCGAATACAGTAAAATCCTGAGCAAAAACATAAATTGCCCGACCGCTTACTGTGCCATAGCCTGTGATCACTCCGTCTCCCAAAAATTTTTTCTTTTCCATACCGAAATCAATAGATCGGTGGGTCACAAACATGCCAATCTCTTCAAAAGAACCGGGATCCATCAGAAGTTCAATCCGTTCGCGGGCGGTTAACTTACCCTTCTCATGCTGTCGATCTATACGGTCCTGTCCTCCCCCCTTCAAAGCTTCCGCTCTCTTCTGATGGAGTTGATCTTGTGCTTCTTTATTCATTCTTATTGGTTTGCTAAGGATTTGTAATAGGAAGCCTTTGATGTATTGCCCAAGGCTTCATAAATCTGCGCTCCTAATTGATATGCATCCCTAAAATTAGGGTTTACTTCAATCGATTTCTCAATATAATCCGCTGCCGAACTCAGCCGATTGGTTTGTGCATGTATGAGAGCTAAATAATAATAACTGGCGTAATCTCTTGGGTTTCGCTCTGAATGCTCCAACAGATGGTCTTCTGCTTCCCGCCATTGCCCTTCGTTCATATAGCTAATTACAGTTTTCATGATCACTTGCTGATCATGTGGGTTTAACTGCAGTGTTTTTTCATACTGTTTAAGCGCCATATCAGTCTGCCCCTTCCCTGCGTAAGCTTCTGCAAGAAAAAATGAGGCTAGCTCATTTACAGGGTCATATTCCAACTCTTGAGACAACAACTGGATAGCACGGTCCCAATTTCTTCTTCGCACAGCTTGTATCCCTTCGTATGCAAAATCTGCACCGCGCTCGAAAATCGCACAAACAGGAACTCCATCTACATCAACCGTTTTTATAACGCGTTTGGAACCCGGCCAGTCGATGGCTTTCATATGAGCTCCATCCATAAATCGCCCGACAAATATACTGTAGTCCCAATCGGAGGATTGATATCTCTCGCGATATCGAACATAAGTTAGATTTACACTGTCAGCATAATCGGGATGTAACCAGTGACGGACCCCATAACTAAAATTGACTCCGATCGTCACCTCCTTCATGTCCTTATGAAAAATCCCTTGATCCTCCATAGCTTCCACAGCCTCACGAGTGCTAATACCCCAGTAGTCCATCTCAAACTCCCCAAATGCACCTTCAGTCCCTCCAGCCACTGGACTAAAATAAATATAGGGGTATGAAAAATTTTTAATGATATGCAAAGTAGGTTCGATACTCAAAAGTGCAAATAACGCTATGGGAATCATTCGAAGAAGTTTCCTCTTTGGGCTGATAATTTTCACCAAGTTTTCCCAACCCAGGGCCGCCAAAGGCGCCGCAGCTACATAAATAAAATTGAAATGTCTCCACCCATCATACAGAGGAGAATCTTTATAAAGCACGTAAAACAAAGGGAAAAACGCAACAAATAAGTTACATAAAAGCAAGAAAAGAGGGCCTTTGCGTATGCTTTTGTAAATTGATGCCAATAGAAATAAGAGACCTAGTAAAAAAGCGATAGGTACCGTATAAGCTATCCAAACAAATAAGTACTCATATGGGATAGCATTTGACCAAACCATGTTACCCTTAAACAAAACTTTTACACTCACCGGAAATTCTGTGAATGTCGTTAAACTTTCCAGGGTATGAGAGATTGGACTTAAGATACCATATGGCCAGAATAAAACACCTAAAACGAATCCACCTAGAACAGGGATAGACATTACAGGTATCCATTCTTTTAATGGGGGAACTTTTTTCCTGGCTTGTTTGAGGATAAATAAGTAAGAAAAAAGAAAGGCAATAAAGTATATGAATATCAATATAGCACCCACTCGCACGGATAAACTATAGCCTGAAGCAATGGCTAAGCCTATCAGGTCTTTTCGGCGGGGGGAACCAAAGTTCTTGAAGATCCGAAACATAAAAAAGATACTCCCCATATATCCTGCAGCAAAAGGAATGTCCTTCGGATTCATCATACTATGGCCAAAAAATCTCGGTGCTAATCCGACCAATATCAATGTAAACACAGCCATGCGCCAATTACCTAAAAGTCTGGCTGTCCCCCCAGCTGCCAGCATAGTCAACCACCCAAGTAGGGCCAGCAGAAGATGTCTCAGATAAAAATAGGCCCGACTTGAAATATCAATTCCTAAAGCTTTAGAAACCAAAGTTACAGGCAATTCAAACCCACCGCCATAATAGCGGATCGCATCCCCCTTTTTACTTTTAAATACAGCAGTATCTGCTCCCCAAGAAGTATAAAAATCAACGGCTTTTTCTCCATATGGGACTTGAACGTCCTCATCTCCACTAATTCCGGCTTGAAACGCACCCGTTACAAATAACAATAATGCTATCCCGGCAATAATATAAAAGGCACGACGCCACATTTCTTGAGCATCTTCCCCCGAAGTTGTGCTTGATAAACGAGCCCAGAACGAATTGTTAGAAGGCTTTTTTGATGATTTAGTGCGGGACTTTTTCATGACTTGAATATAAGAAGCAAAACTAAAAGGAAAAAATATTATTCTCCATATGCAAAAGAAGGTAGAAAGCGCAGATAAAAAAAGCAAATTTGTACGCTCATTCTCAATGAAGGAAAAGAAAAGCCTTACTTTTGAAAGATAGCAGAAAATCACGCCCATGAAACTTTCCAGACTTGTAGAACAAATGACAGAATCTGCCACCTTGAGGATGGCACAGTTGGCCAGAGACTTAAAGGCAGAAGGAAAAGATGTGATTAGTTTATCATTAGGAGAACCTGATTTCGACACTCCTGAATCCGTAAAGCAAGCTGCAACACGGGCGCTGTCGGATGGATATACAAAGTATTCTCCCGTTCCTGGTTTATCTGAACTTAAACAAGCTATTTCAGATAAATTTCAACGTGAGAATAATCTGGATTATTCCGTAGATGAAATCGTGGTTTCTAATGGTGCTAAGCAATCCATTGCGAATCTTTGCCTGGCGCTTTTAAATCCGGAAGATGAGGTCATCCTTTTTACGCCCTATTGGGTAAGTTATAAAGATATTGTGGGCTTAACAGGCGCTAAAGTCATACCCGTAGAGGCGGGAATAGAACACGATTTTAAAGTGACTCCGGAAATGTTATCTCCCCATCTGTCAAATAGAACCCGCATGGTGATCTTTTCATCTCCATGCAACCCAACGGGTTCAGTGTATCGCGAAGAGGAATTAAAAGCTCTGGCTGATTGTATCCAGGAATACCCTGATATTGTCGTACTCTCCGACGAAATATATGAATATATAAACTTTGTTGGTAAGCATGTGAGCATGGCTCAATTCGAGGGAATCAAAAACCAAGTCGCTACCGTCAATGGATTTTCTAAAGGCTTTGCCATGACAGGCTGGCGCCTGGGATATATGGGGGCGCCGAAACCTTTGGCTCAGGCTTGTGCAAAAATTCAGGGTCAGTTCACCTCAGGTGCAGCTAGTTTTTCTCAAATGGCGGGAGCCTATGCACTCAACAATTCTCTGGACGCACCATCTGAAATGTGCGAAGCATTTAAAAAACGGCGCGATCTCGTAGTCTCATTATTGAGTGACATCCCAGGAATAGAAACAAATCATCCGGAGGGCGCATTTTATATATTTCCGCGAGTATCTTCATTTTTTGGATCCAGCTATGAGAGAAGTACTATTGAAAATTCAGAAGATTTTGCCGCCTTTTTACTTCAGGAAGCACATGTAGCCACTGTAGCAGGAAGTGCTTTTGGAGATAATAGCTGTATTCGCTTATCATACGCAGCCAGTGAATCAGAAATTCGTGAAGCTATGAATCGCATCTCACGAGCTGTGAAAGTGTTGAAATAAGAGCTTTTGAAGCTTAGCTGAACTGGGTTGAGGTTGAGATTACTTCAAGACAAGCGTTTTAATAGTATCGAGACAAGTCGATTTATTGCGGTTTCGTAAAGATCAAATCTTGCGATTAAACAAAAAATCACAAATAATCCGACCTTTGATTTTAATTCGGAAACCGAGTCCCTGTTGTGAATACTAAGCGGCCGGATGGCCGCAAGCGTAAGGTGCCTGGAGGGCTGGGTGCCGACGCCAGCGGCCAAAGACGATGGAGTCGGTACGGAGCGAATAGCGAACCCCGAAAGGGACCGACCCTGAGACCGCCCCAAATCATAGATTACAAAAAAAGCGCTATCAAGAAGAGGGAAAACAACGAAAAAATTTCGATAGCAGGGAAAAGGCGAAGGGATACGCCCAAATCATGATTTATCTATAAATCAATTTTGTACGTCTTAAGATTGACAAACTCTAGCAAACCCTCCTTACCCAGCTCGCGTCCGTATCCTGAATCTTTAAAGCCCCCAAAAGGCCATCGGGGGTCACTCGCCGTTTTCTGATTGACTACAACCGTACCAAAATCTAAGCCGGCGATTAAATCTCGTGCCTTCTTCAAATCTGAGGTCCAAACGGAGGCACCCAGGCCAAATCGAGTATCGTTGGCCATCTGAACGGCTTTGGACATATCCGGTGCCGACCGAATAACGGCTACGGGCCCAAACAATTCGTCAATCCAGGCGGGCGAATCCAATGCGGGCTTGCGCAAGAAGCCTGGACTAAAGCGAGTCCCCTCACGCTCAGGCTGAATAAGGACTTCTCCACCAGCTGCAACAGACTCTTCCCATTGCGATTCCAATTGCTGAGCCAAATCTTCACGAGCCATGCAAGATAAATCTGTGCTTTCTTTCATGGGATCCTGTACCGCTAATTTCTGAATGCGCTCCAGAAGAAGGGTTTCGACCTGATCATAGACCGGTTGTTCAACAATAAGGCGCTTAGCTGCAATGCAAGTCTGACCTGTATTGCCGAAGCGAGATTCTAAAAAGGAGTCGCAAGCGGCTTCCACATCCGCATCTGCTAATATGACAAATGGATCATTACTACCCAACTCGAGAACTGTGGGAATAATTCGTTGGCCTGCTTCTGAAGCATATGACTGGCCAGCTTGGAAACTCCCTGTGAGGCATGCACCGCGGACGATGGGGTGATCCAGAACTGAAGATATAGAATCTACCCCAATAGTAAGTTGCGTGAGCAGTCGATGACCCGTCGTTTCTAAAATGAGATCCTCAATTTTTTCTGCGGTGGCGGGCATGTTGGGTGCATGCTTTAACAAGGTGACGTTTCCAGCAAGAATGGAGGGAATAACGAAACGAAACACTTGCCAAAATGGAAAATTCCATGGCATAACGCCTAAAACTGCACCTGTAGGATCCCGGCGCACTCCCTGCTCGATGCCTTCGATGGTCTCTGTTTCGGGCTGCAAGGTGTGGGGTGCTTCCTCAATATAATAATCAACTAAAAGGGCGCACTTTTGAATTTCTGCTTTACTTTCGATAATTGGCTTGCCCATTTCCCGCGTAATATGGAGTGCCAGGTCGTCGACATGCTCACGTAAATAAGAGGCTATGGGGCGTATGATATCTACTCGCTGGCTGATGGGTACTTGCTTCCATTTGTGGAAAAGCTTTTCAGTTTCAGTCAGTTTGCCGTTTAACTCAGATGAAGATAAAAAACTTCGCTTGAAGTATAGTTCACCCGTGTAGGGGTTAAGAGATTGAAATGTCATAGAATGTTACTCATTTTCTGGGCGAAAAATATGGTCCTCATAATTGAGTAGTTTAACGCCATGATTCTTTAAAGGTAACAAAGGAATACCTTCTATATGTTCATCCAATTGAGGCGGAAACTTAAAAAACAACTGAACGCCTTCATAAGAAACCTGATCCAGATAGGCATAAAAGTCAAGTCCAAATTGTGAAAGCCCCGATGCGATAAACATTCCGTGGTCGTAACCTTTCACAGCCCAACTACTGGGCAATCCGGCGTAGGCATCAAAATAGGTTTCTTCAAATTGGAGGTAGGTACTATCGGTGTGAAAAGGAATTGTATGAGAAACCAAATGGATATTTCCATTTTCAAAAAACTCATATAGTAAAGGAAAGTTTCTCCAACTGGAGAAACCGTAGATATCCATTTGCAAATCTTGGTTTTCTGACAAGTAGGAAAGTGCATCATATAAGTAGGACTCGTTCCTATCCATTGCAAGGACTACAGCTTGAGGGGCATCGACCTGCATCCAGTCTGGCAATTCAACAGCTTCCTTATCCTCTTCAAAATAGTCATCAACGATCCATGTTTGATAGGTAAAGAAAGGGTATTCTCTATCCAGATAGTCGGTGAAGATCTTTAGCCGTTCACTAAATTCAGGGGAGGAAATTAATGTAAGAATCGGGGCTGAAGAGTCTCGGGAAACGTGATCCGCGATAAAATGACAATATTCTTCTAAACCGGGCGTAAGCTGAAGAAAAAGAGGATTATCTGAATACGGGGTACTGTTAATCCAGGGGGAAATGTAGTAAATATTATGCTTAGCAGATAAAGAGGTTAACTGATCTACACTTTCCGGCCGAATTCCCCCTATAATGACATCGGGCTCAGGCGACAAAACCCAGCTCATGGAGTCGGAAATCAGTGCATCGAGATCCCCTGAGCTTTTCACGTGTAATTTGTAATTAAAATCCGGAAAATTTTCTTTGGCTTTTTGCATCGCGAGCCTGAATCCTGAAAGATAGTCTATGAAATGAACATTGAAAGGCAATAGTTTTTCGTTTTCCACCTCATTTTTGGCTTCCCCATCGCTCTCTTTCTCCTGTATTAAACCACCTTCATTCCTGGGTACTAAAGGCAAAATCAATTGCAAAGAGTACTTATCCTTTTTGCGGTATTGAGAGGTATCTTCATCAAGAGTGGTGGTTATGGAGTCTAAAAGTGGCGCTGGATCCTCGGATTCATCCTCGACAGTCAAGTCCTCTTCTTCAGGCGTTTCTGTTTTCTTTTCTTCTACCCGAGGATACTCGCGTGAAGGCTTTGTACGTTGTGGGCGCTCTGGAGCAGAATTAAAAATTCCGCATGCAGAAAAAAAAAGGACAACCCAAACTGGCAAAAAATATCTCATTTTGTCTTTTTACTCCCATTCGATGGTGGCCGGAGGTTTTGTGGAAATATCATACACCACCCGATTAATGCCTTTAATGGAATTAATGATTTCCGATGAAATCTCAGCAAGCAATTCATGAGGTAATCGACTCCACTCCGCCGTCATTCCGTCTACAGAATTTACCGCGCGTAGAGCCACTACAGATTCGTAGGTTCGTTCATCCCCCATAACACCCACGCTTTGAACCGGCAAAAGTATTACGCCAGCCTGCCATACTTTATCGTACCAGCCAAATTCACGCAACTTGCGAACATATATGGCATCTGCTTCTTGCAAAAGTCGAACGCGCTCCGGGGTGATTTCTCCGAGAATGCGGATAGCCAGGCCCGGTCCGGGAAAAGGGTGCCTTCCGATAATGGTATCGGGCAATTCCATTTCTTTGCCCACGCGACGCACCTCATCCTTAAATAACATGCGCAGAGGTTCTACGACTTTCAAATTCATGTGTTCGGGCAATCCGCCTACATTATGATGACTTTTGATCGTCACAGAGGGCCCATGAACCGAAACCGACTCAATGACATCCGGATAAATAGTCCCTTGCCCTAACCAGCTAACTTCAGGTAGGCTTTTTGCAACTTCATCAAAAACGTCAATAAAGGCACCCCCAATAATTTTTCTTTTCTTCTCGGGATCAGACACGTTTCGGAGCTGGTCGTAAAACTGTTCCGACTTATCCACCCCAGTGATATTCAATCCCCAATCTTTGTAGGACTCTAATACCTCCTCAAATTCATTTTTACGGAGCAGGCCATTATTCACAAAAAAACAATGCAATTGCTTCCCAATGGCCTGATGTAATAACATGGCTCCAACTGAAGAGTCTACGCCACCGCTGAGAGCCATAAGCACATGATCCGTGCCTATTTGATCCCGAAGGCGATCTACCGTCTCATCAATAAAAGCAGCGGGTGTCCAATCCGCCTTACAATCTGCAATTTTGAAAAGAAAATTAGATAAAATTTTCGATCCGTGCTCAGAATGAGTGACTTCCGGGTGAAACTGCAATCCGTACATCGGCTGCCCTTGTGTTCCATATTTAAATGCAGCAACAGGGATTCCGGCAGTTTTTGCCAAAACCTTAGCTTCCCGAGGGAGGGATGCAATAGTATCTGCATGTGACATCCAAACTGTAGAGGAGTCGGGAAGGTCTTCAAATAAGGGGTCTGATTCTGCGATGAGTTGCAAGTCGGACTTTCCATACTCTCGTTGATGCGATGACTCTACCCGTCCACCCAAATTCTGGACAATATATTGCGCTCCATAACAAATAGCAAGAACGGGATATCTTCCTTTAACAGCTGCCAAGTCAAAGGTCAATGCATCCTCAGACCGCACCGAAAAAGGGCTTCCGGAAAGAATGACGGCAGCAATACTTTCATCGTATTCCAGAGATTTATTGTAGGGAAGAATTTCACAAAAGATATTGAGTTCACGGACCCTTCTGGCAATAAGCTGAGTATATTGCGATCCAAAATCAAAAATGATTACGCGTTGGTGCATGCTTTTAATTTTAGGCTATTGCTGAAGGCCTCGACCTTGTTTCACAATTTTTCCACTATCTAAGAGATCTGCCTTCACTTTATCCAATAGACCGTTTATAAACTCCTTTGAATTATCGGTACTGTAACGCTTGGAAAGGTCTACATACTCATTGATGGTCACCTTTACCGGTATGGTAGTAAAATGAATGAATTCAATGATTGCCATTTCCAGACATAATTTGTCGATTAGTGCTAAGCGATCAATATTCCAATTCTTTAACTTCGGCTTGATGATCTCCTCCATTTCTTCTCTATGAGAGGCTGCTTTTACAAATAATTGTTCCCCAAACTCCTGCACCGTCTCTGAGTCGGGATAAAAATCTCTTAACCAACCCTCCTTCAAGGGCAGAGCTTTAAAGGTTTTTTTGATAGCGCCTAATACAAGAGATTTATCATCAATCCAGTTTGGGAAAGCGTCTTCCAGAATATCATTAAATGACTCTTTTTTCTTTAAAAACCGAAGCAGGGCATGAAATATTTCCATATGCTCCTCATCACTCCATTCGTCCTTTGTCGAATAGGCTTGATATTCTTCGTCCTGAGAAAAATCCTGATATAAACTTTTAAGTAAGTCTTTGTCATATAGTTTTTCAAAGGACTTTTGTTTGGCTCTTTTTAACAAAAATTCATCGTGAATTAAGGATCGTGAAAGCGGATTTGAAGAGAAAATACTCTTAAAAGCTTTATCATTTTCGTTGGGAAGATATTTATCCTTTCTCCATTTTTCATCCGTTGAGGCAAAATCACAAATTTGCCCAATGATGTGTAGGGAAAACAGGAAAAGATTATAACTTCGGTCAATCCCGTCCTTATATTTTTGTTGAGCATCTGCCAGACTCATATCACTATCCAGTTCATAGGCATACAATGACTGCATCACTTTAATTCGAATATTCCTTCGACTTAGCATAAGGAAACTTTTAGTAGAAAATCAAGTAATTGCATAACTGGAAAAGGATATTTATTCGTTGCCAATGTAAGTCTCTTTAATGGTCTCATAGTCCGGCATTTGATTCCAGTGCCACTTCTTAACCACGGTTCCATTGTGAAGAAGAATAAGTCCGGGATTAGAACGAACCATCGTTTTAAGTAAGATGTTGTCGGCCTCATATACCTGACCGGGCACTTCATTTGATGTCATGAAGTTTTCCATGGCTTCATAGCTCACCTTCCCGGCTAAAACATAAGCTTGATGGCCCTCATTCAAAGCCAAATCCATAACAGGAATAAAGTAATCCGTGAATTTGGACACATACGATTCATCCCAATCGGCCTCCAGACGAGAAGTAGTTCGACTTAAAATGGTATCAACCCGATCGACAATAATAGTTGAATCCAGGCCGACCAACTGAATCGTATCGGACACATATACCGTATCTTGAACCTCGATATCCGTGTAAGAGACCTCCCCTTTTAATGCATCAGCTACGACCATAAAACTATACCCCTCCTGGCTCAATAGTTCATCAGCCACATTTTCACCCTCAGAATTATAAACGACAAACTCACTAAGTTTGGTCGGTTCGATGGCAGGCTTTTCATACTGATAATCTACATCATATGTTTCTTTAGGATATTCTTTGTATACGTCCATATAATCCGTGTAGGATAGCTCTACCACTTGCCCATTTTTGCGATGAGTCAATTGAACCTTATCAATGCTGATACTATTCGAAGCCTCTTCTTCTGCTTTCTTTTTTTCGTAGATATTGACTCCCTCCTTAAAGGGCCGAAAATCAAAGTCGGGAATGTTCCAAACAAAATTACTCATTCCATAGTATAAGAGAAAGCCGCCCAACACCAGAGAGCTAACCCATCTCCCTCTTGCATTAAGTATTTGATGTTCACGCTTCCAGAAAATGAGAAAGAGAACGGCTGGGACTAACAGGAAAACATCCTTCATGAAGGATACCCGGGGTTCGATTTTAATGAAATCACCAAAGCAGCCACAGTCCGTCACCCGCATATGTCTCGGATCGTATTCCTGCCAGACTGAAAAATCAAAAAAGTTCTCTGAAGGAGGAACATAGCCCGTCAGGAAGGTAAATCCTGTAAGAAAGGTGAAAAACAGAACGAGCAAAAAGAATAGCCAGGCAACCCCCTTACGCTGATACCCTACGATAAGCATCCAGCCCAGTATCATTTCCAAAATAATAACAATCAATGCAAAGCTTGCTGAATACTCGGATAATAGAGGAAAAAGAGGAGCCAGGAATGAAAGCCAGGTAGCTTCAAACGTCAACTCAAATTGCTCAAAATAATCTTGCATTTTATAAGCCGTCCCCAAAGGGTCCACTACTTTAACCCAACCTGAAACGATAAAAAGAAGGCCTGCAAAGTTTTGTAAAAAACTCATGAGGTAGCTTTCTACCTTTTTAAGCAAAAGGCCGAAAAGAGCTGTCAGTGCTGCAGCCCCAATAGCAACGTAAAGAATAAGACTGATTAGTGTCATTGGTTATTGGTTTACTCCCCTAAGCGGATTAACGCAAAGATCGAATAATTTATGATATCTATGTAATTGGCATCCAAACCTTCGGAATTAATTGTTTTCCCCTCATTATCCTCGATCTGCCGAATGCGCAATAATTTCATTAGAATGAGGTCTGTTAAGGACGAAACCCGCATATGGCGCCATGCCTCTCCGTAATCATGATTTTTTTTCATCATTAGATCCCGGGCTTGTTTTAGATAGCCCTCATAAGCCTCTGATAGCTGCTCAGCTGCCAACTGCTTAATGTCTTTCGCGGAAAGATCCAACTTCATGAGAGACATTACGCCATAATTTACCAGGCCCACGTACTCTGGTTCTATACCTTCATCGACTTTACTTATTCCATGCTCTTCCAAACTGCGAATTCTTCGTGCTTTTATATACATTTGATCTGTAAGGGAAGATAGACGAAGTATATGCCAGGCCATCCCATAATCGCGATGCTTATTCATAAACACCTCTTTACATCGCTCTTCGATCTGACGGTATTGCTCCAATGTTTTCCTCAAGGGTTCGGATTTTTTGCAAATTTCTTAAAAATAATCTATTAATTTGCATCTCTCGGCAATCAAGGTCAAAAACTTTTTAGCGCGTGCTCTATATTTCCCTCGCCATACTATCAAATGCCCTCATTGGGTTAATCTTTAGATTTTTTAATCAGTGGAAAGTAGACACCTTCGCATCCATCGTTATCAATTATTATGTCTGCGTGGGTATAGGGTATATTCAGTATGGCAATCAGTTAGTGCAGTCTGATATATGGACCGCTCCGTGGTTGCCTTATGTGGGAGCGGTCGGCGTTATTTTTATTATTGGATTTAATGTGGTCGCTATTTGTGTACAGTTTTACGGTATGACTTTTACCACCCTCATGCAAAAAATGTCTCTGGTCGTCACAGCTATCTTTGGAATTGTATTTTATCAGGAGAGTTCCGGATGGATGAAGTGGCTCGGAATAGCTACTGCCATACCTTCCATTTATTTGCTGAATCAGAAACCAAAAGAAGGAACTCCCCTACCCGATGTAAAAAAGTTACCCAATTCCATTTTAGCTCTTCCCTTTCTGGTTCTGTTAGTCAATGCGGTTATTGACTCTACTTTTTTGTCCATGGAAGCCGAGAATCTCTACTCGGGATCAGATCTCAGATTAGTTACTTATATATTCTTCGTGGCAGCTGTTGTGGGCAGCTTTATTTTATTCATACGGTGGATTCGATCTAAGGCTGAGGTCAGCACCCGTGAAATTAAAGCGGGGGTTTTACTCGGGCTAGTGAACTATGGCTCCATTTACTTCATACTCTTGTCACTGAACACCGGCTGGGAAGGCAGTGCCTTCTATCCTATCGTAAATGTGGGCATCATAGGATGCACTGCTATTTTTGGGAAGTTATTTTTTGATGAGTCGCTAAGCCCTATGAAGTGGGCCGGATTTGCGCTGGCCATCGTATCCATTGCCTTAATATCCTAATCAAAATGAGTACTCCAACCGACAGTTATACAACCATTTCTCATGAATCTGTGGGCGAATTTAAAGATAAAGGCTCTCGGTTTATCGCCTACGTTTTTCCCATTGAATCAGAGAAGGACTTTCAAGAAAAACTAGAGGAAATTCAAGAAGATCATCACAAGGCACGTCACTTTTGCACCGCTTTCAGCTTAGGACCACAGAATGTATTAGAAAGATTCAATGACGACGGCGAGCCTTCGGGATCTGCCGGTCGACCCATACTCGGACAGTTACATAGCTTTGATGTGGTCCGCGTTGGAGCCATTGTCGTCCGCTACTTTGGGGGCACCAAATTGGGCGTTTCCGGACTTATTGAAGCCTATAGAGAGAGTACAGCTGCCGCACTCCACAAAGCTAAAATCGTACCTAAAAAAGTAATGACTTATTTTCGCGTGCAATGCCCTTATGCGGTTATGCCCATATTCATGGAGGCATTAAAGTATGCTAAAGTTGATATTTTAGAAAAAAACTTTGAACAGCTCCCCTCCTTTCAGCTGGCCATACCTCAATCGCAAACCGAAAAATACTGGAATATCATTTCAACACACTTTGTGGGGCACAGCGCAAATAAAGAAGATTTGATCACAGACCACGATTTTTCAATAATATTAGAGAAAACGCATTAATTTGCCGCAGTATATGAAAAAATTAGCCGTTACCGGAAACATAGGAAGTGGAAAAACGAGTTGCTGTCGGATTCTGGAAATATGGGGCTACCCGGTGTATTACGCCGATCAAAAAGCAAAATGGCTCATGGAGAACGATACAAAACTCCAGCGTGAACTTGTCCGCGCTTTTGGTCCAAAAGCTTATTCCGGTCAAAAATTGAACCGAACCTATCTCGCCCGACGCGTTTTTACAGACGCTGAAGCTTTACGACAACTGAATAGTATCGTTCATCCCGCCGTCCACAAAGATATGATGGACTGGATGATTGAGCGTCAAAAAGAGGGCTATGGAACTGCTATTGAGGAAGCTGCCCTTACCTTTGAAGCGGGCCATCAAAGCAGTTTTGATTACACGATCACGGTAGCCGCTCCGGCCTCCATCCTAATCGACCGGGTAGTAAAGCGAGACAATAGCAATAAAAAAGATGTACAGGACCGTTTGGATCATCAGATGAGCCAAAAAGAAAAATGTCAGCAATCCGATGGAATAATTTTGAACGATGGACAACATAGCCTTATCTTTCAGCTTCAAAACATTATCACCCGCTGGGAACTTTCTCTTAGATCTTAATTCCTTAAAATCAGAACATGATAGAGCAGAATAAAACCGAACAATACTATATCGATATCGAGCACAAACACGGTGCCCACAATTACCATCCCCTTCCCGTTGTACTGAAACGAGGAAAAGGTGTCCACTTATGGGATGTGGAAGGCAAAAAATACTATGATTTCCTGTCGGCCTATTCTGCGGTGAATCAGGGCCACGGTCACCCTCATATTCTGGATGCCCTTCATAGTCAGGCTGAAGAACTCACCCTAACCTCACGAGCCTTTCACAATGACCAACTCGGCCCCTTTGAGAAGTTTGCCACCGACTATTTCGGTTATGATAAACTCCTGCCGATGAACACAGGTGCCGAAGCTGTTGAAACTGCTATTAAATTGTGCCGAAAATGGGCCTACGAGAAAAAGGGCATCCCCGAGAATAAAGCACGAATTATTTTTGTCACCAGCAATTTTCACGGACGGACCATGGGAGCCATTTCCGCCTCAACTGAAGAGAGCAGTAGAGAAGGCTTTGGCCCATACCTGCCCGGCTATGACATCGTTCCTTACGACGACATCCCCGCACTCGAAAAAGCGATCCAGGAGCCACACATCGCTGGATTTATGTTTGAACCCATACAGGGCGAGGCCGGCGTCGTAGTTCCGCACGAAGAATATTTAGCTCGCGCACATGCTCTATGCAAGAAACACAACGTTCTCTTTATAGCGGACGAGGTTCAGACAGGAATTGCCCGAACGGGGAAGCTCCTCGCCACTTGTGGCAGATGCGACTGTCAGGAATTCTGCGAAAACAAATACGAAACTCGAGCAGATATCCTCGTTCTTGGCAAAGCGATTTCCGGTGGTGTATACCCGGTTTCAGCGGTGCTTGCAGACGACCCCATTATGTTATCTATCCAGGCCGGCGAGCACGGAAGCACCTTTGGTGGAAATCCACTCGCCTGCGCCGTAGCCAAAGCCGCCCTGGAAGTGGTTCGCGACGAGCGATTGGATGACCGCGCAGAAAAACTCGGAATCATTTTCCGGGCCCGCATGCAAAAGCTGGTAGATCAAATGGAGATCGTTTCCCTCGTCAGAGGAAAAGGCCTCCTTAACGCTATTGTTATCAACGATAGCCCCGATTCAAAAACGGCATGGAATATATGCATCGAGCTCAAAAATAATGGCCTGCTAGCCAAGCCTACACACGGAAACATCATTCGCTTTGCCCCGCCTCTCATCATGACTGAAGATGAAATTCACGATTGCTGCGATATCATCGAAAAGACACTGAAAGGCTTTGATTAATGTTCTTTAGTGTATTTGGGCATCACCCCGAAGAGCCCTTCGGGCGCCTCGGGGTCGCTATGTCCGTAGCGTGGTCGCCACCGACACCTCGGTGGCGACGGCTTCGGCAAAAGCCTCGCCCTACTCCCAGCGCTGATGCAACTCAGCTTGATCTTTTTTCGTTATACTATATGAAAGTCGGACATTTTTCACGGAAACAGGAACTACAGAATGAATAAAAACACCATTTGGAAGCTTAAGCCGCAAATTGATGACCTGAATGCTTTAGGTAAAAA
>CAZVFU010000043.1:0-19503 GCA_964626595.1 uncultured Saprospiraceae bacterium | reverse complement strand
CCTTTACTCATTGACCACGACCGTCATCTCCGTTATAATAGTATGCGAACTACCTGGATTTTCGTCATCGGCCCGCAATGCGTGCATTTCAACAAAGTCTTCCCCCGAATAATTAGGAAGAGGTACATAATAATAAAAAATCTCCATATTCGATGAATCCTGATCCAGGGTGCTGATCGCTGCATGTCGCGCCTGCTTATGAATTAAAGCTCGCTCGCTTTGATGAAATGACCCTAAGCTGTAAATTAATGTGTCACCAACACTTATAGTTCGTCTAACGATATCCGTACTCTTCCTGTCAGGCAGGGTATGACACCCCAAGAAGGAAATGATACATAGTGAGATAATTAGGTTTTTCATTATCAAGACGTTTTTTCTATAACGATATTGATATCCACGTAAGGTGTACAGAAGATATTTTTTCTACGCAAATGTATGAAATCTACTTTATCCTATTTTATTGAAGTAGACTTTAAGCTCTATCTATAATAACCAGTGCGAATATATATCGCCTTTGTATCGCGTGAGGGATGGTAGTGGCCCTGAGCGATAGCGAGGGGGTCCTGAAGATCGCTAAAGGCGATCTCGAGGACGGAACCCACGCACAGCCCGACCCCGAGGTGTCCGCCTTTCTGCGGACCCTCGAGGGGCACGCCCAAAGACATATTATAAAATCAGGTTGGATTTCAAAGCCCAATCATATGAGAAATGGTTGTATTTGTGTACTTTTGTGGGGATTTCAAATACAGGAAAGTAATATATGTCTGAAGCACATAAGGTTGTACCGATTAATATAGAAGATGAGATGAAGTCGGCTTACATTGATTATTCAATGTCAGTCATCGTATCTCGAGCGTTACCGGATGTCCGTGATGGATTAAAGCCCGTACATCGGCGTATTTTATATGGAATGGATGGTCTCGGGCTATCCTACAATAGTTCGTATAAGAAAAGTGCCCGTATCGTGGGAGAGGTGCTGGGTAAATATCATCCTCATGGTGATAGTGCGGTGTATGATGCCATGGTAAGAATGGCTCAAACCTGGTCACTGCGATATCCACTTGTCGATGGGCAAGGAAACTATGGGAGTATGGACGGTGACAGTCCGGCTGCGATGCGTTATACGGAAGCACGATTGCACCGAATCGCAGGCGAAATGCTCTCGGATATTAAAAAGGATACCGTTGATTTTGCATTAAATTTTGACGATACCCTAAAGGAACCTACGGTATTACCCTCCAAGATTCCCACTTTACTGGTCAACGGGGCTTCGGGAATTGCTGTGGGAATGGCTACTAACATGATGCCTCACAATTTAAGTGAAATTGTAGATGGTTTGGTGGCAACTATTGAGAATGAGGATATTACCATTCCTGAACTTATGGAGTATATTAAAGCTCCTGATTTCCCTACTGGAGGTACCATCTATGGTATGAGTGGCGTGAAAGAAGCTTTTGAAACGGGCCGGGGACGGGTCGTATTGCGTGGAAAATCTACGATCGAAACGTTAGCTAGTGGAAAGGAACGCATTATTATTAATGAGATTCCTTATCAGGTTAATAAGGCGAATATGATCGTGAAGATCGCCAATCTGGTTAATGAAGAGAAGATTCTGGGGATTTCAGATGTGAGAGATGAATCGGATAGAAATGGTTTACGCATTGTTGTAGAAGTCAAGCGTGATGCTATGGCTTCTGTAGTGCTGAGTAAGTTATATAAATATACGCCTCTGCAAACCAGCTATGGGGTTAATAATATTGCCTTGGTGAAGGGGCGCCCCATGCAACTCAATCTCAAGGATATGCTTCGGCATTTCATTGAGTTCCGCATTGAGGTCATTGTACGTCGAACGCGGTTTGAGTTGAAAAAAGCGGAAGATCGGGCGCACGTCCTTGAGGGCTTGTTAATTGCACTGGATCATTTGGATGAGGTGATCAAGCTTATACGCGCATCTTCTACGGTTCAGGAAGCCAAAGATGGTTTGATGAGTACCTTTGAACTCTCAGATATTCAGGCACAGGCCATATTAGATATGCGCTTGCAGAAGTTAACTGGCCTGGAACGTGACAAAATTAAAGAAGAGTATAATGAATTACTTCAGCGGATTGCGGAGTATAAAGAAATATTAGCCTCAGAGGTTCGTCAAAAAGAGATTGCGAAAGAAGAATTACTTGAAATAAAGGAAACTTACGGTGATGAACGCCGGACGGATATCACCTACGACGATGGTGAGATTAGCATCGAGGATTTAATTGCCGATGAACCCGTCGTGGTAACGATAAGTAACCGAGGGTACATTAAGCGAACCAAGGTTTCTGAATTCCGCACACAGAATCGTGGTGGGAGAGGGGCTCGTGGAAGCAAAACCCGGGATACCGATTTTGTAGAACATATGTTCGTAGCAAGTACACATAATTACTTATTGTTATTTACTGAATTAGGCCAGTGTTACTGGCTTCGTGTATTTGAAATTCCAGAGGCCGGCAAAACCAGCGCTGGGCGTGTGATTCAGAATATTCTGCAACTGCCAAAAGAGGATCAGGTCAAAACCTGGATTGTTGTTAAAGATTTGGAAGACGAAGAGTTTTTAAACTCTCATTATATCTTGTTTGCGACCCGAAATGGAACGGTGAAAAAGACTTTAGTGGAACAATATTCGCGGCCACGGACTAACGGTATTAATGCTTTAAATTTAGCTGATGGTGACTGGCTGATCGATGCCCGTTTGACTGATGGAAATAATGAGGTGGTTCTGGCCAACAGAAATGGGCGCGCCATTCGGTTTTTAGAAGAAGATGTCCGTCCTATGGGGCGAACGGCTACCGGTGTTCGCGGAATGCGATTAGATGACGAAAATGATGCTGTGGTTGGAATGGTCGTTATTGATCGAGAAGAGGACGATCACGATATTCTGGTTATTTCCGAAAAAGGAAATGGAAAGCGCTCCTTATTTGAGGATTACAGACAAACGAAAAGAGGTGCAAAGGGAGTTAAGACCCTCAATATTTCTGATAAGACAGGAAATTTGATTGCTATTAAGGGCGTTCGTGACGATTACGACCTTATGATTACAACTAAAGACGGCGTAGTGATTCGTCTTCCGATTGATTCTATCCGTGTGATGGGACGTGCCACTCAAGGAGTGCGCCTAATCAATTTGGACGCCAAAGCAGAAATTGCTGACGTAGCGATTATAAAAGAGCGAGACGAGGATGAAGAAGAATAGCTGTCATTTTGGAATTTAACCTTTTGTTAAGGTACCATACCCACTATGAGGGCGCGATTTTTCTTAGTATTTTCGTTTAAACATAAATCAATATAAAACAGATATGAAACAAATATCATTTTTAGTATTAGGCCTATTTTTGATTGTGGGGCCCTTGATGGGGCAGGACAGTCCCAGCAAAATGATGAAAAAAGCCGATCGGGCTTATTCAAAATACAATTTAGACCAGCGAAACAATAAGGATGAGTTGATGAAAGCCCGAGATCTTATTCTTGATGCATTAAAGGATGAGGAAATCTCAAATGAAGGTAGGGCGTGGGTTGTCAAAGGTCAGGTATATACCAGTTTAGCTAATGAAGACATGAAGATGTTGATGGCCAATCCCGAAACAGAACCTTCCTATCCCGATGCCCCGTTTACAGCTTATGAAGCATTTTTTGAGGCTCTAAATGTCGCTGAAAAAAGTCGATATGAGCGAGAAGCATTGGAGGGGCTCGGTAATTTGACACCTATATTTAGTAATGTAGGAAATGGATATCTGCAGCAGCAGGCATATGATAAAGCCTACGAGCCTTTAAGTGCACTTCTTCACATTCACGAAACATTTGTTGAAGAGGGCGAAAATCCCATTTACCAAAGTGAAGAAGACTATAATCAGCAACGATTTGTGGTAGCTATTTGTGCTATACAGGCAGGTGATCGACCTACAGCTAAAGGCTTGCTCATGGAGCTCTATGAAGAGGAGTATCCGGATGCCGCTGTTTATTCCAGTCTATTTGACTTACTCATGAATGAGGATAATGAAGAGAAGGCCCTGGAAGTGTTGGATAAGGGAAAAGAATTATTCCCTGATGACAATACCATTCTGTTTGCACGTATTAATTATTACATTCAGAATGATGAGCTCGAATTATTAGAGCAGAGCTTGATGCAGGCAGTAGAGGCGGAGCCTGAAAATGCGTCTGTTCATAGCGCTCTAGCAAATGTATACATGAAAATATACAATCGAATGGTTGAAGCAGAAGAGTACGATAAAGAAGAAGCCAATCGCTATCGTAACCTTTCGATTGAATACTACGATAAGGCTATTGAACTAGACCCTAACGATTTTGAACCGTATTACAGCGTAGGTTCAATCTATTTTAATGAAGCTGCTGTTATCACGCAGAAAATGAGTGAGTTAGGGATGGGCAAAGAAGACCAGAAAATGTATGATAGTTTGAAAGTGGAATCGGAAAAACTATTTGAAAAGGCATTGCCGTATTTTAAGAAGGCGGAAAGTTTAGAGCCAAATGATAGGAATAGTTTGTTAGCTCTTCGAGAAATTTTTGCTCGTATGAATGAATACGAAAAAGCTCAAGAACTCAAGGTTCGCATGGAACGAATCCAAAATGGCGAAACTTTAGAAGAGTCTTATTTCAAGGAATAATAGCATTGTTAAAATGTTATAATGAAAAGGTCGTCTATGTACGGCCTTTTTTTATATCAAAAAATTCAAATATATGAAAGATCGATATTCCGAGCCCCAAGCGCTAAATGATGTGGCGGAATTTCATAGAACCTTCAATCTGCCTATTGAGGGAAAACCCGTCATTCCGGCCAAAGAGCGCTGCGCATTGCGTGTCAATTTACTGCAGGAAGAGTTAAACGAATTCAAGGAAGCTATAGCTGATAAAGACCTTACTGAGGTTGCAGATGCATTAGCTGATTTACAATACGTTTTGTCAGGTGCCATCTTGGAATTCGGTTTAGCTGAATCATTCAAGAATGTTTTCGATGAAGTCCAGCGATCAAACCTGAGTAAGGCTTGCGGCTCAGAAAGTGAAGCGGTAGCAACGCAGGAAGCTTATCAGCGAAAAGATGGTACGGAATCATACATAGAAAAGGTGAACGGTAAGTTTGTGGTCTATCGCAAAGGAGATCATAAGGTTTTGAAATCCACACGTTATTCTCCAGCAGATATACCAGCTCAGCTGAAAGAGAATAAATAAACCGAATCAGTAAATCTATATGTGAATCTTTAGACCCTGTCTTTGCCTATAATTTATATTATGTTAAATTATTAGGAATGGCATCTTTTGGATGGATTCTTTTTTGTCTTCTACTGCTTATCCCTGGAGTTTTCTGAAATGATTGGTGATTTTGTGGCCCCTCTTGGAAAATATACTATGACTGAAAGGTACACTTCCTAACTCCAAGCGGAAATTACCTTAAAATCCTGGAAAGTTGCCATTTGAGAAAGCATCTGTGGGCAATGGGTTATATTCTTCATCATTTATATCAAAGACCTTGTCGTCTATTGTAGTCGCTATTTCGGCAGCCAAGATCCTTACGGGGATAGATCCGATAATGCTCTTTGTTGTAATCATTTGTTCAAGTATTGTTCCCTTTATACCCAACAAGTCTTCAGTATCAAAAAGTGCTTGTTCTGATTGTATCATCCCTGTATTTATTTTTCCATCGAAAAAGAATTCTTCTGTAATGTAGGCTACTGAATTCATTTCTTTGCCATCTACCTCCATACTGGAAACTACTTTATAGGCATCGTATCCAGCAATATCCTTCCTTTCGTTCTCAAATATTTCCACATCAGTAATTACTACATTATCCGCGTTGGAACTTAAACTGGCATTTTTAGTTTTGTATTTATTTCCCATCATTTCCAAATAAACCAAGGTGTCCTGATTCTCAGGATCGTAGAGGACCTTAAAATTCATCCCCCCTCCCATCATGTTGGATTCCACCAGGGTTTTTCCTTTCTTAAAGTAGACGTTCATTTCAAATTCAGAAAACATGTCAATAGCTCCCTTCTTATTGGACAAGCTATCATTCTCCGCATTTCCTAAAGATAACTCATAGCGTATCATGCCTTCTTTTAATTCGTTGCTGTCCGAACAGCTAATAAACAGTAAACCCAAGCTCAATACTATAAATAACGCAATTGGTTTCATTGATATATATTTTGTTCTTCTAATATACAAAAAAAACAATGTGTTACTTAGATAACACAGGCCACTATCATAAAAAAAAGGCAAATCCAGAGTTTTCTGAAATTGCCTTTTGAATTTATTCAATGAGGTGATGAGACTTAACTTAGAATCCCATTCCACCCATATTTTGCAAGTCCTCTGGGTCCATCTCTTCGTACTCAGAAGCATCAATATCAAATACAGAATCATCTATTTCCATCAGGACTTCCTGAGCCGTAAATGTCATGCTTATTTCGGGTTGTGAAACGGTAAATTCTAAAGGCATGCCGCGCAGTTGCTTAGAACCCGGGGCATTTCGAATCATTTCACCATCAAATTCAAATGCATCCGTAATATAAGTTTCCAGTGTTACCTGTTGACCGTCTGTATTTGTTTTCATTACCGCGCGATATGTATCATATCCTGCGATTTCTTTTCTATCATCCTCAAAGTACTCGATATCAACATCTACATCCTCAGCTTCATTCTCATCTGTAGGCATTTGAACTTTAATTTTTCGCCCCATCATATCCATAAGCATGAGCATACTGTTATTTTCCTTATCCATGATCATTTTTTGTTGCATCATGCCATTCATCATATTCATGCTTGTTAGCTGCTGATCGCCTTTAACGTAAATCGTCATGGTTGACCCTTTCATCATTTCAAGTTGGCCAGCAACTTGTGGGTTGTCGCTTGAAAGATCAGTAATTTCGAATTGCACCGAACCTTCAGAGAATGTTTTTTGGCTCCAGCCGGTCGTGGCTATAAGGCAAAATATGAAAATTCCTATTAAATTAATCTTATTCATTTTTGGGTATTTTATTGTTTGATTCAAAAATACAAAACTACATGATACCGCGCTAAATTATTCTACAAAAGCTCATTACTGATCGATCAAGGTATTTTAGGCCACTCCCCCATATACTTTGTGTAGAGTTGTGCGGTATTCAAAGCATCCCAGTATGCTCGATGATTTTCCCCTTCAGACTCTATTTGATTTGCCTTGAGGGCCTTTGCCAGGCCAACGGGGCGGATTAGACTCTTGAGTTCTTGATAAGCCTTTTTAAGGTTGAGTTGTGGACGCATCCATGAAATATCATAATTGCACAGCTGGGCATCATTGTCCAGAAAGAATGCATCTCTTTTTCCCCAGGCGATAAAAGCCCACTCCTCACCAGCTGGCAACCAATCGTAAAAAGAATCTGCAACCTCAGCAAAACTCGGAGCATTCAAAACATCACGTGAGTCAATACCAGTTAGACGTTGACAATAACGAGATAAGTACGGAGCGAGTTGAGGGCGGACTAAGGACTCAAAATGGGCTGTAAAATCTCCATACTCATCAACACAAACTGCACCCCATTCGATAATTTCTTGTTGATCGGCAAAAGGTTGCCCATCCCAACATGTAGCTTCTAAGTCGTAAATAATGCGTTTCATATGAGTTCGGAATTTCAAATGGAAGGAAAACTGCCATGTTTCATTCACTCAATTCAAAACCGTAAATATCCAAACGGTTATGATAATAATACAGTAGTTTAAAATCATCGCTATATATATAATCCTTCTTTAGGAACAAAGGTTTATCCGCATGGTAACTACCTAACATTCGAAATCCTTCCCGGGCAATACTCTCGAGTTCGTTAGAGAACTCTTCCTGAACTTGAATCTTTCCGTTCTTAGCTAAATCAATAACCTGATCATACACTTCTTTGAAACTCATCATAAATCTTGACCACGGCACTTTAAAGTCATCTGTAGGTGCACGAAAAATGGAAAACAAGTCGAGGTTGGCATTCATTTGGCGCAGGAGGCGAAATCCGACAAAAGAAACTAATTCGCTACTCAATACTACTTTACTTTGTTTGTAACTCTCAGTTATTTTTTCACCCAAAAACTGTGTGTAAATAAATTCGCGTTGTTCATCGTTTACGATTTCGCCATCTCTCATAAAGTATTCCTTTATGTCGAGGCGATTTCCGTTTTTATCAAGAGATTCCCCTGCCATATTCACTTCATTTCCAAAAACATCTGTGGGTTGACCAAAACTCGTTAATATTTCAGAATCTGTAGCAAACAATTTATAGATAAATGAAACTTTATTGCTCCAACTATTGGAATTGTCTGTTCCCCTTATATACTTTTCTTTACCCTTTCTTCGCAGGTGTTCGTCAATAAGATATTTGGCCTCAAGCACAAAATGGTAGTTCAGTACAACTGGAACAATAAAAACTTTTTGATCTGAACCCTTCTCGAGTAGATTGCGTTGGGCGTCCAGGCAGGTACTTAGTAACCCCAATTTCAAACGCTGCTCAAGGTGGCCAGATCTGGAACGGGTCCCTCCAGGAAAAAAAATCGTATTTACCCCCTTTTGTATACTTAAGCTCGACATGGTTTTGAGCGTTTGCATATATATGGCATTTTTCTTCCTCCGATCCAATCGATATGCACCAAGCCTATTCATAAAATAAGCGGCAATTTCAGCATTATACAGATTGAGTCCAGCACCATAGTGGAATGCCGGCAAGCCCACCATGAAATCTAAAACATAACCGATCAATATACTGTCTAAATTGCTAAAGTGCGTAGGAACTAATACCACAACGCCTTTATCAAAAAGAGCACGAGTGTGTTTAATATGTCCCGAAATAGGTAAACTCTCCCTCAATCGGTGTTTCGTTCCAAAAATACGGGGTATACCTTTTGATGCTGCGGTGTTCAACAAACGTCCAAAGAAAAAGGTTAAAAACTTTCGAGCAAATAAAAAGGTCTTAATGTTAAAGTTTCCGGCTATTTCTTCCGAATATCGATTAGTAATTCGAAGTATTAACTCATTGAATACTTGCCTTTTATGTTCATCTTCTTCAAGCTTTTCAGTAGCTTCTAGATCTTGAGTGATACGCTTCCAAAATGCCTTTTCATTGGGTGGATCGACCTTCCAGGATTTTCGATTCATTCGCAATCGTTCCTGATAGATCGTGCGCTCAATAACTGCTTTTATATCATCTGTAGAATTCGAAGAAAAGCTGTTAGCACTTACATCATCAATTTCTGCAATGAACGAATCCCTTTTTTCATATAACTTATTCAGGGGCCAATCTGAAATATCTTCAATAATGTGCTCCTGTTTTGCCAATTTCTTTATGTGCGGCCAATCCTTCAACATCATTTAAGTCAAACTTTCATTCAGTTCAGCGATGAAATCCAATATTTCATCAATTCCTTCTCCTTTCAGTGAAGAAGTGGTTTTCATATCGGGCAGTGTTTCCCAATCAGATTGCAACTCTTTTTCAAATGCTTTTCTTGTTTTCGCATGATCTTTATTCTTCACCTTATCCCATTTCGTAAAAAGGATAACAAATGGAATATGCTTTTTTCCAAGTCGACTAATAAATTCGAGATCCACTTTCTGAGGAGGTATTCGACCATCGACTAAAACAAATGCTGTTACTAAATTTGTACGGAAACTCAAATAATTTATTATCATTTGATCCCACAGCTCCCTTTGCTTTTGTGAAACTTTTGCATACCCATAACCCGGCAAATCCACCAATCGCCATTGATCATCTATTTCAAATACATTTATGGTTTGAGTTTTTCCTGGACTTTTACTCACACGAGCTAAGGATTTTCGACCTGTGATCGCATTAATTAATGAAGACTTCCCCACATTCGAGCGTCCAATAAATGCATATTCCGGCTTATTTGGCTTTGGACATTGCTCGAGTTTGGTGAAACTCCCCAAAAACTCAATAGAAGAAATATTCATTTTGGTCTAATTTATCGGGTCCTTGCTACAAGGATACGGAAGATTACGTAGAATTTAAGTCGATTTTTCATAATTTAGCATTTATTTTGCGTTTACTACTGACAACGGGAAACTAATCCTAAAATTGATGCGTTAAGATAACATATGAAATATATTCACATCTGTATTGTTTTGACTTTATTAACATTCATGGCTGAAATAGCCACTGGTCAAATTAAATTTGGTATTCGTGCGGGTGTTAATACAACGGAAGTCGAGCCAAGTAGTCTTCTTGTTAAAAACCGAAATGATGTAGATGAGTTTAAACTGGATTTAGAAAATGCAAGGTACGGCTATCATTTGGGATTGTTCATACAGGCAAATTCAGAGTTTTTATTTATTCAACCTGAGGTTTGGTTTCGCTCGAGTAGTTCTGAATTTAGTGTCGAAGATGTTCAGAATGGAATGGCAAACGAGGTTTTTACAGAAAGATATCAGTATATTGACATCCCTGTTCAAGTTGGCCTTCGATTGGGACCGGTAAGGTTAGGATGTGGACCTGTCGCACATTTGTTCATAAATTCTGTTACAGAATTCATTGAAGAGACTCAAGTAGATGAATACGAAAAAAGATTTGAGGATATAACTTTGGGGTATGTAGCTGGCTTAGGAGTTGATATTTGGAATTTTCACGTGGATTTGACCTATGAGGGCAATTTTTCCAGATTTGGAAGTCACTTTAGTTTCTATGGTCGCCAGTATGCCTTTGACACCTCCCCTGCTCGACTCATCGGCACAGTGGGTATTTCATTTTAATGTACATACAACTTTTTCCTTCTGATTTTATTCTTATTTTCGAAGGACCAAACATCCCGAGAAAATGAATGCAGATGCTGTTGATTTTGAATGTATACATGGATTATCGTCTTTCGATAAACACTATGTAAGAAAGCCGGAAGACTTCGCTGCCTTCGCGCCTTCACTACCCCGCTTATCGTCCGTAGCTGAACAGCTAAAAAGAAAATCTGCCAACTACAATTATTCCCGTGAATCGCTTGCCCATGTGATTCGAGAACAGTATGAAAAAGTTGGTTGTATAGATGCTGTAACTAAAGAGCGAATAGCGGCACTAAAATCTATTCACACCTTTACAGTCATAACCGCACATCAACCGAGTCTTTTAACCGGCCCCCTCTATTTCATCCATAAGATTCTAAGTGCCATTGTTACCGCTCAGAAGATTCAGGAAGAACTACCTGAAAAGAGAATTATTCCACTCTTTATTATTGGAGGCGAAGATCATGATTTTGATGAGATGAATCATTTGCATTACAAGAATGACCGCTATGAGTGGTCTTCTGCAGAATCAGGTGGCTCCGTAGGAAGAATGTCAACCGAGGGCATTGTCAACGTACTTGATGAATTAGAACCATCCCTTTCGCAGACTTTTTATGGCACCGAAATTTTAAGTCTACTGCGCTCATCATTTAAGGGAGAACGGTCCGTTGGGGAAGCAATGCAGTATTTTCTGATAAAATTATTCCATGATGAACCTCTTATCGTAGTTCAAATGGATGATATCGCGTTTAAAAAGGCGTTTATACCTCAAATCATAAATGAAGTTTTACATGAGCGATCCAGGGAGCCTGTAGAAAAAACCCAGGCGGAACTAAAAAACCTGGGCTATGGAGAACAGGCACTTGCTCGTGATATCAACTTTTTTTATTTACATGACGGACAGCGTCGCAGAATTGTCTTGGCAGATAATAATAAATATGAGGTCCTTGATTCAGATATCCAATTCTCCCGAAAAGAAATGGAACTTCATATTGAACAGTACCCCGATCGCTTTAGTCCCAATGTGATTATGCGACCCCTTTATCAGGAATATATTTTTCCAAATTTAGCGTATATCGGAGGTGGAGGAGAGTTGGCGTACTGGATGGAACGAAATCGTCAATTTGAAAACTTCAATTTAACCTTTCCTATGCTTATCCGACGTCATTCAGCGGCTATAGTTTCGGAAAAAAATTGGAGGAAAATGAAGCAGTTTTCCATTGATCTATGTCAATGGATGGGTCAAATACACGATGTAGAAAATCACTGGCTCGACCGTGACTTTTCAGACCATTTGGACCTATCAATCGCTTTTAAACAGATCCATACTGCCTTTGACGATCTCAAATCTAGAATGATTGAAATCGACGAGAGCCTATTATATGCTAATGAAGCAGCCCGAGTTGATGCATTGAAACCACTTCAGCGACTAGAGAAAAAATTGCGAAGAAGCATTAAAAAGAAAGAAAGTATAAAAAAGCGACAGCTTCGAGAGATATATGCTGATTTATTTCCTCAGGGTAATCTCCAGGAACGATATTCAAATTTCCTGCAGTTTTATGAAAGCCGGGGACCGCAACTTTTCGAAGATCTAAAAGAAGCTTTTAAGCCCTTTAAACCAGAAATGGTCATTATTACCTGTCCGTAAATAGTACACCTTGGATACAGAAAACTTACTTAGTTTCAGATTTCTCCAATTCTCTAATGGGAAATAAATAAACGAGGTCATCAATTCTCTCCTTAAGATCTCTGCGATGAACGATAAAATCTAAAAACCCGTGTTCCAGTAGAAACTCAGAGCGCTGAAAACCTTCGGGTAAGTCCTTTTTTATGGTTTCTTTGATCACCCTGGGGCCGGCAAAGCCGATCAATGCTTTCGGTTCTGCGAAGTTAACATCGCCTAACATGGCAAATGAAGCCGTAACGCCTCCTGTAGTTGGATCTGTTAAAAAAGAAAAGTAGGGAATTCCCGCCTTAGCTAATTGACTGAGCTTTGCTGCCGTTTTTCCCATTTGCATCAGACTAAACGCACTTTCCATCATTCGGGCTCCCCCTGATTTAGAAATGATCATCAGGTGAACTCGGTTTTTAATACAGTAATCAATAGATCGGGCAATTTTCTCACCCACAACAGATCCCATTGACCCCCCAATGAAAGAAAAATCCATCGCGGCTATGACTAAAGGCCTTCGATTAACCTTACCTTCTGCAACTGTCATGGCATCATCCAATTGTGTTTTTAGTCTGGCCTTATCTAAGCGATCTGAATATGACTTCAAGTCTGTGAAATCTAAAAAATCATAGGATTCGATATCATCCATCATGATTTTGTAGGTGCCATCAAAAATCAATTCAAAATAGTCATATGATCCGATTCGCGTGTGATGGTCACAACTTGGACATATGAAGAAGTTTTCCTTCATTTCCTTCATCGTCGCTAACTCACCGCAAGACCGACACTTATGCCAAAGACCGTCTGGTGTCTCTTTTTTAAACTTCGTGGCCGTTTGAATACCATCTTTAAGGCGTTTGAACCATCCCATGATTTCAGCTTTTGCTTTTTGTATAACAAATGTAGTAAAATATATGTGTTATCGAGATATTCATCGATTGTAGCTGTAGCTTTGAGCTGCTCTTACAAATGCTTTTACTCCGTCTAAAGGGGTATCCGGATACACTCCATGTCCTAAATTAACTATATGATGGCCGCCAAATGCTTCTATCATTGAGTGGGTCTCTTTTTCTATTTGATCGATCCTTCCATATAAACTAGCCGGGTCTAAGTTTCCCTGGACAATATATTCTCCTCCCAGGGTTTGCCTCACAACGGACGGTCTCATATTCCAATCAATACCGAGAGCATCACAGGGCAGGTTTTTCATTTCCTCAAGAGCGTAAAATGCACCCTTCCCAAAAAATATGGTTGGAACATCCACGCTTTCCAGTATTTGCTTGATATAAGGTAGACCAAATTTTTGATAAAGCTGAGGACTTAACAGGCCTGCCCAGGAGTCAAACAATTGAATTACTTCTGCTCCAGCGGAAACCTGAGCTTGAAAATAGGTAATAGTGGCTTTAGTAATCTTTTCTAACAAAAGATGCGCAGCTTGTTCCTCCTGAACAAGAAATCGACGGGCTTTGGAAAAAGTTTTACTCCCCTCTCCCTCTATCATATAGGCGAGAAGTGTCCACGGGGCACCCCCAAAACCAATTAGCGTTTTCCCGGGCTCCAGCCGAGAACGAACCAGTTTTAAAGCATCAGAAACATATCGCAATTGATCTGAAATATGATCTGGATGGGCTTGCAAACGCTCGATATCTTTTCTAGAAGTGATCGTCCGAGGAAAATAAGGCCCTTTACCTTTAATCATTTCGTAAGGTAGTCCCAGAGCTTCCGGAATGACTAGAATATCACTAAAGATAATGGCAGCATCAACTCCTAATTCATCTACGGGCTGTATTGTTACTTCTGCCGCCAAGTCTGGTGTTTCTACCAACTCTTTGAAGCCGGACAGTGACGATCGAAGAGCTCTGTATTGAGGAAGAATTCTGCCCGCCTGTCGCATAAGCCATACGGGTGGACGATCTGTTTTCTCGCCTTTCAGTGTTTGAAGTAAAATTTTTTTCATATTTCGAAGATAAGGAATCGCAAATATATACATGATTAAATCCGATCAATTACATTTGCATTATGTTTTATCAATTTCTTGTTCATTTTTCATGGCGATTTGCTTTCGGATTTCTCTTTTTACTGATGAATGGAGAGCCATCCGCCGCCCAATCCTTCATTAACCCTTCCTTTGAAGGTGAACCCCAGGAAGCATTTGTTCCAGTGGGCTGGACCCCTTGTTCACCACAAACTACACCCGATATATTCCCGGGCGTATGGGGTGTCAACATGGATCCTGCAGAGGGAGATACATATTTGGGTTTGATTACACGTGCGGATGGATCCAATGAAAGCATCGGACAGAGAATCCCGATTACACTGGAAAAAGATCGATGCTATACTTTTTCCTTTTTCCTTAATGCATCGGATACCTATGCGGGATTTAATCAAGCTATTCAATGTCGCCTATGGTTGGGATCTTCTTCTTGCCAACGGGAACAATTAATTTTTGAATCAGAACCCATTTCATCGCCTTACTGGAAAAAGCGGAGTATTCGGTTTTACCCGGATAAAAAACATAAGTTCCTAATCATCGAAGCTGGATTTCCAACCTCTGATCAAAAGGCCCGGGGAAATATTTTATTAGATGGTTTGTCTCAAATTTTACCCTGCGATCGAACCTAAGGCGATTTACCCAATCAAAAAAATGAAATTTAATACCGGGTAGTACCCTTATTGAAAAAGTCTTCTACAAGAATAGATAGCACCGGAAAATTCATCGAATTTTTCGTAGATGGAAATTACGTAAAAGGTCAATCTCACTTCGGACTAAGAGTCTGATTTTAATGATTCTACCCGCTGTAAAATATTTTTGAGCTGAGTTTCCAAAGAATCTGCAGACTGCTCATTTGAATCAAAGTTCTGCTTCGCCTCTCGAAGGTCGGCTTCAATATTCTCTACCTCCTGGGCATTTTCATCACTCTTCAACTGACTTAGAAAATCAGAAATATTATCGATTACATCGTTGTATTTCCCGTCTTTCACCTTTTGTGTTTCATCGGTAACAAATCCAACAATAGATTCGCCAACCGCCCGAGTTTGATTGAAAATCGCTTCGGACTGCTGCTTTTCGGCTTCTGTCCCGTAAAAATAGTTATAAACAAGTATTCCTATGATGATAATCAGTGCCCACTTTATTAATCTACCCAACATAATCGCTTTTATCTTTGCTATAAAGATACATAAACGTCCTAATTTTATAAATTCGCATGACTAAAAAGAATCTTATGAGGTATCCGGCACGACGTATAGAGAAAAAATGGCAGAAAAATTGGCGAGAGAATGGAACGTATGAGGTCAATATTGATGATCGACCCAAATATTACGTCCTCGACATGTTCCCCTACCCTTCCGGAGCTGGTTTACATGTAGGACACCCTCTGGGTTATATCGCATCCGATATTATCAGTCGACATAAAAGAATGCAGGGGTTTAATGTGCTACACCCGATGGGCTACGACTCTTTCGGATTACCCGCAGAACAGTATGCGATTCAAAGAGGAATACATCCGGCGAAAGCCACAGAAGAAAATATTAAACAATTTCGATCTCAACTTGAAAATATAGGGCTAAGTTACGATTGGAATCGTGAACTTAGAACAAGCGATCCCGATTATTATCAATGGACGCAACGAATTTTTATATTGTTATTTGGACATTATTACGATATTAATTCCAATAAAGCGGAGCCCATAGAGAAGCTCATTAAGTATTTTGAATCCAACGGCAGTAGAGAGTGTCCGGGCTTTGGTTCCGAAATTACGCCATTCTCATCGGAAGATTGGATTAAAATGTCCGACAAAGAGCAGTCCGACATGCTCATGAACTTCCGGCTTGCCTATCGGAAAACAAGCTATGTCAATTGGTGTGAAGGTCTGGGCACGGTGCTTGCCAATGATGAGGTCGTTAATGGCGTTTCAGAACGCGGAGGATATCCAGTAGTGCAAAAACCCATGCTTCAATGGTCGCTTCGGATTACAGCTTACGCTGAGCGGCTGGTTTCAGATTTAGACAAATTGGATTGGTCCGATGCCTTAATCGCTCAACAAAAAAATTGGATTGGACGGTCTGAAGGCGCTACCATACATTTTCAGCTTGATGGTCTGGATGACGCCATCGCCGTTTTTACTACCCGTCCAGATACTTTATTTGGTTGCAGTTTTATGGTTTTAGCACCGGAACACGATCTTGTCGAGGAACTAACTACCACAGAACGTAAGTCGGAGGTTGTATCATATAAAAATTATGTGTCCGGAAGGTCTGAGCTAGAGCGCATGACAGACAAAAAGGTAAGTGGAGCCTTTACTGGTGGTTTCGCAAAACATCCTTTCACAAATGATCTCCTTCCTGTTTACATCAGTGAATACGTACTAAAAGATTACGGGACTGGAGCTATAATGGCCGTACCCGCTCACGACGAACGCGACCGTGCCTTTGCAGAACACTTTGATCTTGAAGTGCCCACAGTAGTGGACCAATCACATCTTTCAAACGCTGAGCCACAAGACAAAGACGGCATTATGGTAAATTCTGACTTTCTGAATGGACTAGAAGTCAAAGATGCCATAGAAAAAGCAATTGAAAAATTAAGTTCTTTAGAAACGGGCCACCGAACTATCAATTATAAGTTGCGTGATGCTAATTTTAGCCGCCAGCGCTATTGGGGAGAACCCTTTCCCATTATTTATGATGAAAACGATATACCTCAAACTGTACCTGATGAAGAACTACCTGTGCGACTACCCCATATGGATCATATTCAACAAAAAGAGGGAAAAAGTCCACTTTCCACAGCTGAAAATTGGATAAAAGTCGATGGAAAAGGACGCAGGGAGGTAGATACTATGCCTGGTTTTGCAGGTTCATCATGGTATTTTCTGCGTTATATGGATCCGCACAACAAAGATGAAATGTTTAGTTCCGAGGCAGTTCAATATTGGAAAGATGTTGATTGCTATATCGGAGGCACAGAACACGCTGTAGGGCATCTGATGTACGCCCGATTTTGGCATAAGTTTTTATTTGACCTTGGTCGCGTCCCCACCCAGGAACCGTTTAAAAAATTAATTAATCAGGGTATGATTCAGGGTCGATCCCTTCTTTTAGACGTTCAAAAAGAGGGCAAAAGGCGATCTCTTCATATTCCAATTCACTTGGCCGATGATAAAGACCGCTTGAGCAAGAAACACTTCATGCAACTGCAAAAAGAGGACAATCGATTCGAAGGAATTGATATTCAGTCAGACCTAAACTGGAAATCTGACGAATCGGGAGCCCCCTTTGTTCCTTTGCGTGCCGAAATTGAGAAGATGTCTAAGTCCAAATATAATGTGGTCAACCCCGATGAAGTGATTGACGAATTTGGAACAGATGCTTTCCGCATGTTTGAGATGTTCTTAGGCCCGATCGAAGACCATAAACCATGGGATACACAAAGTATTACCGGTGTGGTAAAATTTCTGCAGCGGATCTATGACCTTTACTTTAATGAAAACCATGAGTGGATAGTTACAGAGGGTGACCCTGGCCCTGAGGAGTTAAAAAGCCTGCATACCTGTATTAAGAAAGTGACGGAGGACATAGAGCGTAGATCTTTTAATACTTGCATTTCTGCTATGATGATTTGCGTGAATGAGCTGCGTGATATGAATTGCCGCAAACTCAAAATATTGGATCCCATCTCCCGATTGCTGAGTCCATTTGCTCCCCATTTATCCGAGGAAATATGGAATCATATTCACCCGAATAGTACGATCACTGAGCAACCCTATCCCCAGTATAATGAAGAGTATCTGGTTGAAGACCAAATCGAATACCCCATATGCATTAATGGTAAAAAACGCGGTGTCCACACCTTCGCAAAAGAAGACTCCAAAGACACGATAGAACAAACGGTGCGCGATTTGGAAGTGGTGAAAAAGTGGGCGGAGGGTAAAAATATTGTAAAAGTCATTGTTGTCCCCGATCGTATGGTAAATCTCGTTGTGAAATAATTCACAAACACTTTACAGGCAAATCCATTACCATTTATAAAATGGGATCTAAATTCACGGTATGAAAATGGTACATCCTATCAGCTTGGCTTTGATTTGCCTCATTTTTGCTTGTAATTCGGCACCGCCCTCTTTCGATATTCAGGGGCACAGAGGCGCACGAGGATATCTTCCGGAAAACACCATTCCCTCATTCCATTTGGCATTAGAGCAGGGTGCTACCACATTGGAACTTGACCTCGCGCTATCGGCAGATACTCAATTAATCATCAGTCATGAACCTTGGCTTTCGCCTGAAATTTGTCTCGACAGTTTAGGAAATCCCTTATCAGGCCAAGCTTCACATCACTACAATCTATTCAAAATGGATTATTCCACAATCCAGAAGTTTGATTGTGGCTTAAAAACGCCGGACCGTTTCCCAAACCAGACCTCCTTGAGTATATCAAAACCGCTTTTAAGCCATTTGTTGGATTCTCTTGCGCGTCGGTCAGCTCCAGTGCCAATTAATGTAGAAATCAAATCACGCCCCGAATGGGATTCCTTTTATTACCCTTCACCTGAATTTATAGTGGATCACCTATTATCCCTCCTTTCCAAATACGATTATCAAGATCTTACGACCATTCAATCATTTGACATTCGACCATTGAATTACCTACAAAGCAAGAATATTCCCATAAACGTCTCTCTCCTCGTGTCCGAATCGGAGGACCCCGAAGTCAAGCTTAAAGAAATGATCCATAAACCACACATTATCAGCCCTCACCATCAGTTAGTTGATGCGGATCTTAGAAGATTCACTCGAGAGCAAAATATTTTATTAATCCCATGGACGGTGAATGATACAAGCCGTATGTCGCAATTAATTAAATTAGAAGTGGACGGAATAATCACCGATTATCCGGACCGATTAGTGGAAATGGTTAATGAATATAAGGATTAGGGGGTATCCGCCACGGCTGCGCCCTGGCGGTCGCTATGTTCCGGGCTCCACCTTCGTTCGGTCCTCCCCTTTCCCGGGGAGGACAGCCGCCTTTAGCGGCTCCCTGCACAGC
>CAZVFU010000042.1:0-19724 GCA_964626595.1 uncultured Saprospiraceae bacterium | reverse complement strand
CTGCGATTTCGCAATCCCCGGAAGCTCCATTTGTATACTCCAGATCCGGAATATCGTAATCGGCCGCTTCACTACAATCCAAAGAGATCCCTGCCGGGGGATTGACCCATTCTGGCTCCGGAATCGGCTCCACTTCGATCGTCTGCTCATGCGTAATTTCCCGATCACAATTATCTGTAAATGTCCAGCTGTAGGTAACTGAACCACCACAATTGTCAACATCTCCATCGACTGAAGGTGTCACGGAACCTGATATCTCACAAGGACCAGTTTGTCCATTACTATAGTCCAGCTCAGGTGGTGGTGGAAGCGGCAAGTCATCGCAGGAGAGAACCACGTTAGCCGGAGGATCGATAAAGGAAGCTGCCGGGACTGGCTCGACTTCAATGACTTGAGTGTGTTGAGTTCCACAATCAATTGAGGCTATCCAGGTATACGTAACCGTGCCTCCGCAAAATCCTGCCGATCCATCAATACTGGGCGCGGCTATGCCGCTAATCTCACAATCGCCCATTTCTCCATTGGAATATTCTAAATCGGGAGGGGTGGGTAAAGGGAGGTCATTGCAAGTGAGGCTTTCATCCTCAGGTGGATTGACCCATTCCGGATCCGGAGCGGCTTCCACTGTAATCGTCTGAGTATGAACGATAGAGTTGCCGCAATTGTCTGTGTAATTCCAGGTGTAGGTGACGGAGCCCCCACAAAAGTCCACTGATCCATCCACTGTAGGAGAAACGGTTCCACTGATTTCGCAGGGGCCAGTGGCCCCGTTTGTATATTCTAAGTCAGGGGATGCCGGCAAAGGGAGATCATTGCACGTTAGGTTTTCATTCGCAGGTGGATCTACCCAATCCGGCGCAGGTGCTGGTTCAACCGTAATGGTTTGAGCATGCGATATTGTATTTCCACAAGCATCTGCAAATTCCCAGGTATAGGTGACATTTCCACCGCATAAATCGACAGAGCCATCGACTGTGGGAGAAACCGTCCCACTCACTTCACAACTGCCCGTTTCTCCATTCGTATACTCTAATTCGGGAGGAGGAGGCAGGGGCAAATCATTGCACGTTAGGATTTCGTTTTCAGGTGGGTCTACCCAATCCGGTTCAGGTACAGGATCAACCGTAATGGTTTGGGTATGGGATATATCGTTGCCGCAGGGGTCTGTGTAATCCCAAGTATAGGTGACAGAGCCGCCACACAAGTCGGCCGAGCCATCAACTGTAGGTGAAATCGTACCGCTGAAATCGCAATCGCCTGTCTCGCCATTTGTATATTCTAAATCCGGTGGTGTGGGTAAAGGCAAGTCATTACAGTCTACAGTTTCGTTGGCTGGCGGATTGACCCAGTCCGGAACGGATGCGGGTTGAACAGTAATATCCTGAAAGTAAACAGTTGATCGATCACAGTCATCGCTAAAATCCCAAAAGTAGGTAATCGTTCCTCCACATTCATCCGCGGAGCCTTGAACAATTGCCTCCACCTCACCGCTTATTTCACAGTCGCCTGTTTGAAAGTTATCGTATTCCAAAACAGGCAAATCACCATTAGGTGCCATGTCACAGCTGACGGTCTCGCTAGCAGGTGGATCGATCCATTCTGGAAAATCTGGCGGCACCACGGTTAAAACTTGTATGTGCTCTATTGTTCTGTCACAAGCGTCAGTAAATGTCCAGGTAGCGGTTATGGTTCCTTCACAGTTCTCAACATTTTCTTCGACGAGGGGGGAAACGGAGCCCTCGATCAGACAATCATTATTGGCGCTATTGTTTGAATATTCAAGATCCGGGAAATTAGTTGGAGGCGGATTACAATTTATGGTCTCATTTGCTGGGGGATCGATCCACTCAAGCTCGGGAAGCGACCCCAAAGTTATGGTTTGAACATGCTCGGAAATATTCCCACAACTATCTTCTACCGTCCAGGTTCGGGTTATTGTCCCACCATCACATACATCCTGAGGCGCATCTTCAACCCCTTCTACAAAACCATTGCCTAAACAATTATCCTGAAACTCAAGATCCTCCATATCGGGGACTCCAATAAAACAGTCTAAGGTTTCATCGGCTGGTGGGTTCAATATCGTGGGCGCTTCATCATCGACAAATGAGAATTCTTCTTCCAGTAAAACGCAACAGGTAGTCCCGCAATCAGGCTGGTTAAATACGTCACCCACAGAGGGCAAATTTGTCTCTGACGGAATGTATTGATAGGCGAAAGCTGTAAAGGTTCCACAATCAGGATTCGTAAAAGTAGAGTTGTCGGTAGATTCGATCTGCTGAACAACACCATCCTGATCGGTTATGATAATGACTAATCCCAATTCGGGATTATTATTTGCTCCAGTAGCTGTTATGTCGACAATATCTCCGGGACAAGGGTCTTCATCTACAGAAAGTTCCCCGATCTCTGGAGAATAGACCTCTACTGTTATACAAATTTGATCTGGATCATCTGTAACAGGAATGCAGGGATCGGTACTCGCATCGACACACAATTCAAAAGTACCCTCCTCATCCCAATCAATATCAAAGTTTGGATTTTCAGAGGTGCCGATCTCTACTCCATCCACATACCAGTGGTACAGATTTGCTCCATCGAGTTGATCCACAACATAAGAGGCCGGATCTCCTAAACAAACTAAATCGGGTCCGTCAATCGGGTTCGTCCAGTCTTCAATTTGCGGGGCTCCGCAAGTTCCCACGACATTCACCGTAACATCACAGGCTGATCCGCCGCAGCCATCAATTAAAAAGTGATAGACCTGACCAATGACAAGGTCGGTCATGAACAGGCTCTTATCATTTTCATTTCCACAGTCTTCAACATCACATGCTACCTCATCCGTGCCATCACAATTCCCGTAAATGGCAATTTGTGCCCCCTCGGTAAAAAAAGGTGCGCCTATAAAAGAGCAATTCTCGATTTCAACTATAAGTTCTAATTCTTCACACCAAGCTACAAAAGAGAACCAGGTCGGATTATTCGGAGCTGAGGGTTGTCCGAAACAAAGAGGATTGGGTGCATCCTGTGGATGCTGGAAGTCAGACATGGAAAATTCAAATCCATCCAAATCGTCAATGGTACATAGTACAGGAGAAGACTCACATTGACAAGTTTCTTGAGTACCATCATCACAGGGGTCTGGAGGTGCAGTTTGGGCATAAAAGGAGGTAAAGCTCCCGACGAGTAAAAGTGAAATAAAAGCGGGGATTAAAATTAATTTCATAATAGAAACAGAAAGTTGTGTGCCATTAGGGGCGCTTAATCAAGGTGTTATATTTAAGAGGTGAAAGTCTAATTCACCCAAGTCTAAGTTTATAACGAAATGAAATATTAAAAAGAAAGGTAACTAAAATAAATATCTTTAGCGGGGAATGCGGTAAATGATTCCGTTTGCGTAATATTGAAGTTCAAGATTTCAGTTCAAAAACAGGATTCAACCTAAAAAATAAATAGCCGCCTATTCATTATTCTTTTGCGATAGCGATGCGCAGTAGTGCCGCCGAAAAGGCGGCAGATCCGCAGCTGAGCCAGTGTCATTACCACTAAATCCGCTACAGACCAAGTCTTGATCTTTTTGCTCACATCTTCGTTGCTTCTCAGTCGCGTAGCTAAGGCTATGCTCCTTCGTCGCGCCTTGATCTGAACAAAAATCTCCTTCGACTTTTCTATACTTATTTAGTGGTAATGACACTTGTGCGATGGCCGGGAGCCGAGTGATGCCCCGGATACGCCCAATGCCGTTTAAGCGGCGAAGGGCGTAGAAGGGGATCAACTGAACGAGCTACGAAGCGTAGCGACGCATCTCATCTCGCACTTTGAAGGAGATGAGATGGGGATCGCCCAAAAATAATCTACTAAATAAAAACAAACAGCTTCTCTACCTTTCGATATCAGACCTTATTCAAAAAAACTGAGTTTAGTTCGGCCATAAGTTCTTGAATCGAAAAATCGAGGATGGGTATCGAAATCAATAAACTTATCATGTTCGATGGCAAGTTGCCCCTGAGGAAGCAATCCGGGTCCTTCAAAAATCATATCAGGAAGATTTTTTATCTGAGGCCAGTCATAGGGTGGATCTGCAAATATAAGGGCATAGGGCTTGGTATGAGTTTGGAGAAAAAGCCCTACTGACTGGGCGTGAATGTGCCAATGATCCAAATCTTCAAATTCCAACTTCAATTCTTGGAGATGTTGAATAACTGTGGGATGATGATCTACGCTATGGACTTCAGGCACGCCACGCGAGAGAAACTCTAAACTAATGAGACCTGTGCCCGCAAAAAGGTCTAAGGCGGTGGTGTAGCTCCAGTCGTATTCGTGGTGCCAACGATTGAATAAAGATTCCCTGACGCGATCGGTGGTGGGCCGGGTGGGCATTTTTGAAACATGAGGAAGGACTTTTCGCCCCTTCCATTTTCCGGCTATGATGCGCATTTCCACAATAATTTTAAGTCAAGTCGATCGGCGTCCCCTGGCGAACCGAGAAAATCCTGGTTTAATTGAGTCTGCTCTTCAAAAAGGTCAACGATCTCATTTTCTGCTGCACGAGGGCCCAGAAGATATGAAGCACATGATTCAGGTTTAATTGAAAACTGATCCAGACTAAACAAGTAATAATAGAGGATATCTTCCGCAGAACGAAATTGTATGGTTGCTTGATTAAGTAGGTTGGAGCCCTGAAATAGGGCTAAGGACATTTGCTCACCACCTATATATAAAATGGCCTCATGTTCTAAGGTATTATGCGTATGTCCTAACCATTCCTGATATAGAAGTGGAAGTAATGGAATTTGATATTGATTGACTTTATGATCGGCATTCTTCTGATGATGCAGGTAGTCGACATAAGCTAACAGGTAATCGGGCTGATTATGCCATTGATAGAACCTGACGTATTTACCCCATTTTGAAATATAATGGGCTCGATCGGTCTGGGAAATAAGTTGAACAGACTGTAAAGGAAAACAAGTGAAATGGCTTCGAATATCAAGATCTTTATCGGCATACCATTTATGACACCATTCAAAAAAATCTGAAGGTTTATCTAAATGCTCTGAAAAGGCGGTCAGACGATGTCCTCCTGGAACGCGCACTTCTGCCCGGACCTGATCCGTCGTTACAGAAGTCAGCAGTATATTCACAGTATATTCCCTTTATTCCCAATTCCCTGATATGGATGGTTTGTTCATGTCCCCAAACTTAAGCATGGTGCTTGGATCGTATCGTTTATCGTATTTAGAAAAACGAGGGTCAGCATACTTCCCCATGAATTTTTCTCTTTTTACTCCAACCTGAACGACCGCTGTTTTCGTTTGCTGATATTGAATGGTATCAGCCTCAATTTGGAATGTTTCACCTTTGGCAAATGGCACGTATTTAAGCGAATCGAGATTCCATCCCATTTTTTGAATGGTGTCATAAGCCGGAGTGTAAATCGTATCCAACTGAAATTCGGCGTTTGGATCATCTGGGTTCCCGGAAACTCGAACTTCATAAAAATCACCGGTACGAAGAACATGAGACAGGGTGTCAAAGTTATTGGCGAATATGCCTGTCACATCTTTGTAGAACTGCTGAGCCGTTCGAACTTGTTTAAGTTTATTGACTACGGCCTTTTCGCGCTTGGTCTTTTCATCCCCAAAAGAAATGGGTTCGCGAATGCTGGAATACAGCAAATACGATAGGAAACCAATGAGTATCAGAATGAAAATATTGGCAACGATTCTCATAAATCAGGTTTTAATAAGTAGGTTTGCACAAGTATAAGGATTTTCTGAAAATAATATGTGAAATTGCTGTGAATTTAAATGTAAAAACCGAAACAGGCTCACTTCCGAAATGCATTTTGGCCATAGAATCTTCCTGCGATGACACCTCTGCTGCTGTTATTCGGGATGGAAAGCTATTATCGAATGTGACTCATACACAGGAGGTACATGAAGCATATGGAGGGGTAGTTCCTGAACTGGCATCTCGGGCACATCAATCTGCGATTATCCCGATTATCGATGCTGCCTTGAAGCAGGCCAATTGCGAAAAGGAAGAAGTTCAAGCCATTGCCGTAACCCGGGGACCGGGTCTGATGGGCTCATTGCTGGTCGGTGTATCTGTGGCGAAAGGATTAGCTTTAGCCTGGGATATACCCATTATTGAGGTTCACCATATGGAGGCGCATATTCTGGCGCATTTCATTGACGAGCCCAAGCCTGAATTTCCATTCTTATGTTTGACTGTTTCTGGCGGGCATACTCAATTAGTGAAAGTTTTGAGTACGGATGATTTTGAACTCTTAGGTTCAACGCTAGATGATGCAGCTGGAGAAGCTTTTGACAAAACCGGTAAAATGTTAGGCCTACCCTATCCCGCTGGTCCTGAAATTGATCGTCTGGCCCAACAAGGCCAAGCTGTTTTTGAGTTTCCCATTCCTAAGGTGGCGGGTTTCGACTTTAGCTTTAGTGGCTTAAAAACAGCTATTCTCTATTTTTTAAGAGATCAAAAAAAGAAGGACACCGACTTTATCAGCAAGAACCTTGCTAACATCTGCGCTTCAGTGCAGTCAACCATCATAAAAATATTAACTCAAAGACTACAGGCAGCTGCACAACAGACCGGGCTCAAAGATATCGCACTTGCCGGAGGAGTGTCTGCCAATTCGGGGCTGAGGTCTGCTGTCCGCCAGCAAGCTGAGACTAACCAGTGGCGCCTTTTTATCCCCCAATTACAGTATTGTACGGATAATGCCGGTATGATTGCGATGGCTGCCTGGTATCGAAGGTCAGCTGAAAACTACGTTTCTCTTCGATTCACTCCTTCTCCTCGGATGACGATGGGGCAGCGTTAAACTGATTCATGAGGCGTTCCTTCAGTCGGGTAAACTCTTCCGGGGTAATAACACCTTGCGCCTTGAGCTCATTGAGCTGAGTCAACCGTTGAACGATATCAGACTCCGATATAGGCCCATCCGGTATATCCTTCTCTGTCTCAGAAGCGGCTTTTTCAGACTTCATCTCTTCAGCCATTTTCTTACCCTTTTCGAATTTTTCCCGATACATTTTTTTCAATCTCTCCGGATCAAAATCTAGAAAGGTACCTCCGGTTTTGAAGTGTCGTTTGAAGACTTCCCCCACGCCATATGTGGAAGCTCCGCTTAATGCTGACATGGTCACACCTCCGAGAACGGTTCCTACGCCCGGAATAAATTTTAGTGCATTGGCGCTAAGGCGGGCCACGCTTGAGCCCGTCAGGGTCGTAATTAAAGCTTTACCCTGGGATTCCTTGAACTCCACATCGTAGATCGTAGCCAAATTCCTCACCATGTCCAATTGAATGGCAGTTACGGCTAATACATCCGCAACGGGAACAGGGATAAACCCCGCTCCCATGGACCAAACCATATGGTTCTTAATAACCGCATCTGCCCGAAATTGTCGTTCCTTATCTTCCATTTTACTGTAATCTTTCTTATAAAAGTAACGGTCTACCAAACCCGAAAAAGCCATATCGGCCATCATTCCTCCAATTATATTACCTATCATTTGTAACTATTTTTTGCCCATTACTATGAGCTTTAAATTCCGGCGCGTAAAAGGACTCCATCCGGGTAAAGCCGCCCGTACATGTGCCGGAGTGCACTACCCTTTCTTTAAATTCAAAGATATGAGTCCCCTCAGCTAGATGATCAATGAAAAAATGAGTGCCTTCATCCTTCACAGACCGATAAAAACTCAGCTCTTCACTAAACTCATAACCACTTTTTTGGATCATAGGTTCCAAACTAGAGGGTCGAAACTGCTCGATATGTACAAAATCCATGGATCTGTCCACACTTGCTTGAACTCTGGCGACCAAAACATCTCCTTTCTCGAGTCGCGTTTGCGGCTCAACAGGAATTAATTCGGCTCCTTCAGAGCCTGATTTTTCTAAATAATAGTTGGTTTTCACTTTCATAGGTCCGGGGCCCGTGGATTCAACATTGTCAAGGGAGCTTGAATATTGAACGTGAACACTACCCCATATGGGAAACGGATTGGGATTCTCTAATTCCAGACGCTGAACCGGAGCCTCAAATGATCCGTCAGGATCGGCGGTGCGCTCCCATTGAATGAAAGCCTCTCCTATCTGCAGATCGGGTTGGCTTTTCTCCCCCCGGGCTGTCCATGAAACAGCTTTGGGATTCCGCCAATCTTCTTCTCCTTGCAATAACAAGGCGTGCACAGCGGCGGCGGTAGACTTACTATTCCCCCATTGCTGCACCTGTTTTTCCTTGAGAAGGAACTTTTTGGCACCCCGACTCATCTCAGAGTCGCCTACCTTTTCGCATAATTCAATAATCATTGCATGAGCCTCCAGCCGGCTGTGAAAGTAATCGAAGAACCCTTGACTCGACCAACTCCACCCTAAAACAGCATCTTTTCGGGCTCGCTCACGCCAGGACTGAATAAGATCATTCAATTCCTCTTTTCTACCAGTCCGATGCCAGGCCATCCCCAAAAGAGCCTGTTGCCCCATAGATAGTGAGGATGCCTTCGATTGCAGATATTTCTCAAGTTTAGGCTTTTGGTCCGCCCATGCCTCCCAGACAGGGATTTGCGTATCGGATGCCGTTTCAGCACCCAGATAATAAATATAGACCAAAAAATTATTTGAAAAACGGCCGGGGTATCCCTCTGCCTGGGCAGGTATGTGTTTTTCGTAGTAGTTAAAAGCATAAGACAATGCGCGCTGCAGGATAGGCTGAATTTCGCCCTCCTCAATCAGATTCAAAGACTTCATCCGCAAAAGTTCTTTACATACGTATTGACTCACATAAGCACTAGATCTCCCTCCTGGCATCCAGGGAAATCCACCATCCGCATTTTGCGCGTTATAGAGGTCTTGAAGTATTCGGCGACGCTCGTAATTCTGTCGATTCACGTCCAATAGCTTAGCGATATTGGCAATTTGCGCCGACTCCTTGCGTGCAGATTGTACCCATGGCGATTGATCAAGATTGGTATTTTTCCAATCCTGAGATTGACTCAAGGGGCTCTCGCCCTTACCTGCTTTTTCAAATGCTCGAAGCTGCTCGCGCAATCCAGGAATTGACTTTGCAACTTCTATTCCCATACTATTCGCAAAAAGAACATTTAGCTTCCCCGGAATGGAAGCGTTCTCAGGGTTGGACAAGTAAGGTAAAGCCTGAATCGCCTGCCAAACGGGCTGCAAATTCACATCCAACTTGTACTTCAATACGCGCTGACCATTCTGAATATCTTTATTAAGGTTCTCGCCTGAGACATCCCATACGCCGGAGCTATTCTCGGCCAACTCCATGGGAAGGGCATCGCTTAATAGTACCCGATTCGTCAATACGGGTAGAATATGGGACTCCGCATCACTCCCTTTTTCTGATTTTACACGGCTTATTAGTTGTAAGGCAGGAACCCAATCAGGCTCCGGGACGACCAGTTCCCAGCTGACCGCCAGAGGCTTACCGGCCTTTACTGAAACCGTTTTGGAGGCTGGCTGGGACAGCAGGTGACGTGTCACCTCTTTCCCACTGATGGCATTTTGTAATTCAATCGACACAACGGCATTTTCAAGGTCTAGCGTACTTTCCACACGAGCAGAAAGCTGAATAGAGTCGCCGGATCTCAAAATACGAGGAAAAAACGGACGAATACTAACCTCTTGCTTTGAAACGACTGAAGCGGAAAAAACTCCGGAAGCTAATTTTTTATCGTGAGCCAATAGTAATAATTTCCAGCGTGTCAGTGCTTCGTTCATTTCAAACGAAATCTCGTAATAGCCATCAGAAGCCTTTTTAATGTCAGGCATAAAAAAAACGGTTTCGTCCAGGTTTTCTCTAATTTTGGGCTCGGAATCTGAAATCTGCCCTTCCTCGACTTCTGGCGGAGGTGGAGGCATGTCCGTTTGAGGTGGCTGCATTTCCTCATCTGCTCCTCTTCCCTTAGCATTCATTGATTCCATCACTACAGCATCGCTCATCACACGCATGCGGGGCAAATCCCTTAATTTAAAAGAAGGCCAATCCATTGAGCGAACGTTCACAGAGCGTGGATGATCAAAAAACCGAATAGAACGAAACCCATGACTTTGAAAATCAAAGGCCTGTAAGTTTATACGGGTATTTTCCTGACCCAATGGCAATCTTTTCCATTTATGGTCATGAATAGCATCAAGCGACTCATCGTACATTGCGGCTGTAAGTCGGATATCTTCGGGATGATTTACTTTGAACCGGTAGGTTTCTTTCTGACCGGGTCGGCTTTCGGTCTTTAACTCTACATCTACGATTTCAATTTTTTTGTTCGGACGGAGAATTCCGATATGAATATCGTTTTGATACACTCTATTGTGAATCACCGAAAAAGCCATTACGCGTATTGAGCCCAGAGAGTTCCGCTCCGAATCGATTTTCACAGATCTCCCCTGGCTAATTTTTAACTCACCCTTACCCTGTTTATGAGCGATCCAACTCCGGCTTTTGTCAAAAGGTAAAATGAGCTCGAGCCCCATAGCCTCTCCAGGCTCAAATGTAGTCGGAGGATTTCGCCAAAGAATTTCTGGATCTGAAATAGATATTTGTTGATTTGTCGGATAGTAATCAAACCGGTGCTCGGCTAACCGCTTCCCCTGTTCGTCAAGCGCACGCAAGGCATACCGTCCCCCCGAAAGAGCTTCAAACAGATCGTCAGGAGGAGTGCTCATGCCTTCTATCGAAATCTGGCCCTGCTTTAATAATTCCCCATCAAAGCCATCGTCTTCTTTCTCCATATTATATAGCAAATGCGGCCACTTTGCCTCAAACTCTTTTTGATCCATTAAAATTGAGTCAGGAGCCCGCCAATACCGGTCGACGTATTTTTGAGTGGGATCGGGAAGTCGGTACAATTTCCAATTGATGGTAGCCGATACCGGTTCTCCCATTGCATTTTCCACTTTCCATGGCTTACCGGGAGGAGACTCCGCCCAAATTCGGCTAGACATGGGAACCGATAAATTGTAAGGGCTGGAACTCAATCGGATCGTTTCCGTAATTTGATGTGTTTCTCCGGCAGCATCAATAACTTCGCATGTAATATCGTATTGGGCGCGCATACTTTCCTGAACATTTTCCTCAGTCGCAAAACGTATATCCGCTTTCCCGTTACTTTTTAAAGTAAGTTGAGACTCATGAACCAGCTGTTTCTGTTCTCGATGAGGAGGCCAGATGCCATAACGCCAGAGTGGAGCATAAGACCGGTACACCGTGAGCTGAACAGTAGCGTCCGTTAATGGAAATCCGCTATACGACTCAGCTAGAAGCTCTAATTTTACCGTATCCCCGGCAATAAATTGAGCACCTTCAGGCCATTTTGTGCTCAATTCAAATCCCGGTCGGCGATATTCCGCCACCTCTATCGAATGGGATCCAAATGGCGTACGCAATAAATAGGTTCCCGGCATGATTCCGAGAGGAAGTCGAAAGTCGCCGGAAACAGAGCCAAATGCATCTGTGGTTACTTTCGATTTTTGGACTGTTTCGTGATTTGGGTCCATAAGACTGATCTCGACATCAAGCCCACTAACCGTTTGCTCGTTTTCTATATCGGTGCGACGAAAAAACACACCTTTAAACCGGATATTTTGACCCGGCCGATAAATCGATCGGTCAGTGTACATTTCCATTTCGACTCGATCCCGATATGGTGCAGAAGAAGGAGATTGATGAATCGTCGTAGAAGGGTATAAAATACGGTCGTTTTTTCGCACGCGATTGATTTTTACCCCCTGATCATATGCTAATTCTACAATGCCCATGTCATTGGTTCGCACTGAAAAGGTGTCTCGAGAACTCTTTTTCCAATTCACTAACTCGAGATCCACAATAGCCTCCGGCACCCCTACGCCTGATAATCGGTCGAGCACAAGCAAATTTTCATCCAACCGCACTAAAGCCAAGTCACTCACTTGTATTTGACGCCAGAAGCTGGCCTCCTGGGCTTTTAAAACCACGACATATAAACCCCTAGGAAGCCCATTCACGCCAAACTCCACTGTTTGCATACCATATTGGGCATCAACTGGAAGATCGACACGCCCCTCATTTACCATTTTTTGTTTTTGAATCGCGCGCTCAAACTCGTTTGCGTTTCGTCTATTGATAGACTCCAACAGAGTCGGGCTAACTTCATATATGCGGTAGCTTAATTGAGATAAATTTCGGTAAGTAGTGGAGATTAAAATATCCTGACCGGGCAACACCACAGATTCCAGATTCGCACTGAGATGAGGTCGCTCCACTTCTAACGCAATACGGCGAGCGCGGTCTCCCCAAACATCTTTTCTCTCCCTGAGGCTTTCCTTTTCAATCAAATCCATCGCCCGCACATAGCCAGAGCGCCCTGCACTATTCCGACTTTCCCTTTGATTGAAAAAGTATTCCACCAATTCAGTCGCAATTCGAGCACGTCCGGGCTGAGCTGTATGAGTCTTCATAAAAGACTTCAACACCATTTCCCATTTTTCTTCTCGATCTACCTGCCTTCCGTGAGAATGAATGAAAGAATAACGGGATAAATCAATATCCAAAAGGACCTGCGGATCATCGATCTCCGACAATCCCTTTTGAAATACCTGAACCAATCGGCCGAGAGCTTCATCCACGTATCCAAAGTCATGCGCAACAAAATCCTGTCGATCTGACCACCAAACGGAATCTTTCAATATGGGATGTTCGGACAAGGGAATAGACTGCATAAAAGGCGATGATAACCTGCGAGATAGAGACTGAGCCACCACAGCAAACAAATGCGGCCGGAAAACAAGCATCGTTGAATCCTCAAAGCGATCAAAAACAGGAGTCCAATCTATCACCTTTGCATCTTTAAGCCGGACATGCAACGCGCGTTCTGACTCTAAAAAAATCGCCTCCAAAAATTGCTGACGTGTCCAGGTCTCTATCGGAGCATCCAGCGAAAGAGAGGGCACTACCGTACGACTTTCAATAAGACCTTGTTTCGTTTGGTAGTATGAAGATAGAGCGTGGGCCCGGGCATAGGACATTAAATGCTGACTCACTAAGCCCCCATCTATTTCCTTATTCCAGAGATACTCAATACCCGCTTCCTCATCCAATTCACCGAATTGTGCTCTATCAATGATCAGATTATAACGACAAAAAACAGCACCCATCCGATGGGGCTCACTGCCCAACTGGAGCGCTGCATTTTCTATAAGCTTCAGCTGATTCTCTGCTGTTTCCGGGTATGCCCGGGTATCCAGAGAGTCATAGGCCCGCCATAAGCTATCCAATTTGGTAAAAGAAAATGAGTTTTCCTGTGGCATATCGACCGATTTACACATACTGATTAAGGCCCCAAAGATTATCAAAGAGAGTGCCCATAATAGCCGCTGATTCATAAGATTTCGATTTACTTTCTACCTAAAAGATGCATTCATATCTCGCAAAGTATGTAGCTGACCCTAAGTTTAACAAAATTTTAAGGCTACACCCAATATACCATTATTCAACGATGCATCCGACTCTTTACATCTACTTCCCCTCTCAAGGGCTCTCCGGTTCTCAAATGCGATACGAAATGTCGTGCAAAATAGGGGGTTAATGAAGCACCTTTAGTGCCCATTCCATTAAATACGAACAAGCCGGGCTCTACCTGACCGAGTAAGGGCTTGCGGTCCCGCACCGTAGGCTTTATCGCTGCATAATTCTCAATGACGGGAGCAACAGCTCCGGAATACATTTGCTGATAAGCAGACATGATGCGCTCTTGACCTAAGTCAGTCGGTTGGCCATGGTCATAATTCCAAAAATTCGCAGCACCCAGCCACCACTGTCCCTTTTCCCAGGGTACAGAAAATATACGTCGCTTTACTACGGCAGACAATTCAGCAGGGGCACGCACCACCATCGCCTCTCCTTTAGATAAATTAAACGGCAAACCCTTCAAAAATGGATTCTTCAGTGCCGCCGCACCTTCACAGAAAACGATTCTGCGGCACAGCACACCCTTATAGTTCCAGTATTCGCCATCTTTTTTCAAGGCATCATAGTTCCATTTCTCGGTAAAAATAGCATGCTTTCCTCTCAAATCCTTTCGATAAGCCTCTAGCAAGCGATTTATGCGCAATTGATGTCCTTGCAAAATAGATATATAAGGAACCGAGCTCCGCAATCCGTCCGGCATCATATCCTTCGAAACCTCACCGCCCGCATAGGGCAAATAGTCCGGTAAACTCGATCGATAATCCCATTCATTCTCAGCCCGTCGGTCGGGTAAGGCTCGAAAAATCGGGCGTTCGTAAAAGAACCGCGTAGCCAATTCTCTCTCCATACGGGGGTAAAAAGATTTCGCTTCTGCGAGTAGATCATCAAACAACCAACTTTTCACATACTTTCGTCCCGTCAGCGGATTTAGGATTCCACTTGATATAGCCGAGCATGATACCCCCCCGGGATCCCATACACAAGTCCGATAGCCGGCTCTTTCCAGGTAGGCATGAAGCACAGTTCCGGCCAGCCCCTGCCCTACAATTCCAAAGTCCCAAATCTCCTTTTTCATACCTGCTGAAGATAAAAAATCATCTGGTTTTACAGCCTATCTATTATATTTTTGTTGCAATTTTTACTTCGGGCATGGGCGTGCCCCTGAGGCGCCTGCGGCGCTCGAGGGTCGGGCTATGCAGGGGTTCCGTCCTCGAGGACGCCTGCGGCGTTCCTCGGGACCGCTCGCTGCGCTCGGCGCCCTTCCTATCCCTCACGCTTGCGGCCTCCGGCCGCTTTACCCTTTCCAGCTGGGGCAACAGCGCAAATTGAAACCATATCCAAAATAAAGCTAAAGCGTCACTTGGTTCGCGATATATGCCTAAATTAGCTATTAGAACGCGAATAGTGCGAGATGCAATGGCTTCGATGATCCTCTTTACTCCATGCATGCGCTGTTAATCGCTACAACTCGCGATCAGGTCTTAGACCCTTCAAAGATAATGGGCGAACCCTATCATTTTGCGTTATTGGAAATCGCATCGCTTATCGAGCAATGGATGGATGGGCCTAACGGCAAATTAGACTGCAGGGAATAGGAAATAATTCATTTTTTACTAATGAAAAGGATGCAAATTGCATTCATATATTGTTCGCCTTTTTCTCTGCGTACTTTGCGTCTCTGCGGTAACAATTCCTGAATTAAAAAGGATATGTATCGCTTCTAACTTACCCTTTGACTAATATCGTGAATCCATACTAAGACGGTTATAGCGTCACTACGTAGAAAAAATAAGCGCTCCATACTCAAACTACCCGACAAGAATAATATCAAAAGTTGACTTCAGATCTTACCCTTCAAAAGTCTCGTATTTTTATTACTTTTGAGTTCTAAAATCAAGAATATGTCAGAGCAACATACACAACCAGAGAAACAAGAATCCACCGGAAAGTATTGGCTTCTTTTTTTAGTAAGTACGGCCATCCTTATTTTCATGATGATTTTTGTCAATGAATGGTTTTGGGTCGCACTCCCGTTTTCACTGACGAGTCTGGTGAAGGCTCTTCGCGTTATATAAAACGCTTTTTGGCTTGTTGGCAGTCCCCCGACTTCAGCCCATGTGGCCAGTCACGTGCTAGTAGGCATTCAGGGTAGCTTACTCCCCATGTCCATTTACGACTTCTTGAATTTGAGAAGCTGAAACCACACCACTTTGTCGCCACAGGATCTTACCTTTTTGAAATAACATGAGTGTTGGAACTCCTCGCACCTGATATTTTTGTGCCAGGCCCTGGTTCTTGTCCACATCTATTTTTACGATTCTAACATCATCCCCCAACTCCGCTTTAGCTTCTTTCAGAATCGGCGTCATCATTTTACAGGGACCGCACCAGGTAGCATGAAAATCTACTAACACTTTCTTACGTCCATTTACTAAATCGTTAAAACTCAATTTTTTTGCTGTTTTCATAGCTTTCTTTTTTATGCTACGACAAAGATCAGGAATACTTACAGCGACTTCAGTGACCAAAGGCACACAACCGGATAGGCGTAAACTTGTTAATTAATCCCTAAATCATTGCAACGCCGTTGCATTAAATAGTACCTTTGCACATTCTTGAATATCCAAGGCTGAATCTATGACAGAAATATTTATAGCCAGTTTAAGCCTATCCGTGATTCACGCGATGATTCCCAATCACTGGATTCCGCTGGTCACTATATCCAAAGCGGAGTCCTGGTCCATGAGGGAATCACTGGCTGTGACAGCACTGACAGGGATAGCCCACAGTACGGGCACCATTGCCATTGGTATTGCTTTGGGCTATGTAGGTATTCAAATCTCTCATCAGTTCGAATTATTTTCAGAAGTCATCGCTCCTTCTATCCTCATCGTTTTGGGTATCCTCTACCTCGTTTTAAATAGTCGACACGATCATAATCACATGAACACGGAGGTGGATAAGAAAAAAAGTAAAGCCGCTATCATATTTGCTTTGACCTTATCGATGTTTTTGAGTCCCTGTTTGGAAATGGAAAGTTACTTTTTGGTGGCCGCAAAAGAGGGCTGGCCGGGCTTGGCCCTTGTATCTGTCGTGTTTTTAACAGCTACGACAGCAGTCATGATCATCTTAGTATTTTTAGGATTCAAGTCTTTAAAGAGTATGCATTGGCATTTTTTAGAACAACACGAAAAGAAAATAACGGGCATAGTTCTCATATTGATCGGGCTTCTTACCCTACTTTTGCAGGATAATCATTTGCACCTTCATTAATAAACCATGGCTATACCTTATATACGACAGCGTCTCCACCGAGTCATATTTGGTTCTATTGCCTTTGCCCTCGCATTGGGCTTAGTTTGGTGGCGAAGCTCTGAGTCACTCACCTTTTTTGTATATCTGCTCAGCTACCTTATCGCAGGACACTTTGTTATCTATAAAGCCATTGAACATATCGCCCGGGGACAGATTTTCGATGAATACAGCCTAATGGCCATAGCGACACTCGCTGCTTTCTTCATAGAAGAATATCCGGAAGCAATTACAGTGATGTTGCTATATGAATTGGGAGAGTATTTTCAACATCGCGCTGTACATCAGGCACACCGCAGAATCCGTGAAATGCTGGACCAGCGTCCGGATGAAACCCGTATTCGTGAAAATGATAGTTCTAAAATTATTCCAGCTGAGCATGTTGAAATTGGCGATACCATTTTACTGCAGCGCGGTGAGCGCCTTTCACACGATGGAATCCTGCTTTCCACTTCTGCCGCCATGAACACAGCAAAGATCACGGGAGAAAGCGAGATTCGAAGCTTTCAAGAAGGTGATGAACTTCTTTCCGGGTTCATAAATGAGGGTCCACCACTCGAGATAAAAGCCAATAAAGAACTCAAAGACAGTACCTTGTCGCGCTTACTTGCACTAACACAAGAGGCACAGGCGCAGAAAGCCCCTACTGAATTATTTTTCCGCAAGTTTGCCAAAATTTATACGCCGGTCGTGGCGATACTCGCCGCCCTGATTTTCATTTTACCCTACTTTTTCATCTCAGACTACCAATACGAGATCTGGCTCTACCGGGCGGCTGTGTTTTTAGTCATCAGCTGTCCATGTGCTTTAGTACTATCCATCCCCCTCACCTACTTTGCAGGTATAGGAGCGGCCAGCCGATCCCATATTTTGGTCAAAGGGGCTCAGTTTTTGGATTATATGACACATATCCAGGCGATGGGGTTTGACAAAACCGGTACGCTGACTGAAGGCAATCCCGAATTATCCCACACGGAGCCGGAATGGCCCTCCGATTCCCCTGTAAATGAAATTGTGGTAGCCATGAGCGGCGTATCTCACCATCCGGCAAGTCGGGCTATCCATGAACGATTGCAGTCTACACTTAAGAAGCCATCGGTTCTCCAATTAAGTCAGGTAAAAGAGGAACCCGGCATGGGCGTAGAAGCGGAATACGACGGAAAGATATACCGAATGGGACGCCCGGAATGGGTAGATGGCAAATATCAACCCCAATTTAAGCCCTTTACGGAAGTCGCCCTGAGTGAAAATGGACGCTGGGTGATGTCTATATTCTTAAAAGATCCCGTAAAAACCGATGCCAAGTCCACACTCGATCAACTACGAGAAAAAGGAATCGAACGCTTTATGTTGTCCGGAGATCGAAAGGGCGTTGTGCAACAAGTAGGAGAAGAAATTGGAATGAAAGAAGTGCATGGGGAATTGCGGCCGGAGGAGAAGCTCGTCTATTTTGACCGTTTGACACAAGGAAAGCGACCGGCTGCTTTTGTCGGCGACGGCCTAAATGACAGTGCTGTTTTAGCCAAAGCAGAGGTGGGCATTGCCATGGGAAATACCGGCAGTGACTTATCCATTGAATCGGCCGATGTCATTCTTCCCGGCCAGCAGCTATCTAAATTATTAGATCTCATGCGGATCTCGAAACGAACCAAGCGCATTTTGTGGCAAAATATTGCGCTGGTTTTTGCAGTCAAATTTGTCGTTTTGGTTCTTGGAGCTTTGGGTTATGCCTCTCTTTGGGCAGCGATTGTCGCTGATGTAGGGGTCTGCCTTCTGGCGGTAGCTAATGCCAGCCGGGTTTTATACGGAGCCGAGGCAGGAGATAAATTATCTGCCGTGCATGCGAGCTAGCGGATCTAGCTGCAGAAGGTATAGCAATTTATACATAGCAAAGCGGCGGGAATGATACTCTCCTGCTCGCATTTCTTGCTCTCGGCGATTCATCCACCCCTCCGACCAGGAGGCACTCAAAGAACGCGGCCAAAACCATCTGCATCGCAGGTACCATTTCCAAAGAGAACTGTAATCCTTCAAAGTTTTGGGAGGTAGACATTGTTGGATGTGCGCCAGATGACGGACAGCTTGTTGCGTCTTCTGCAAAAAGGTAACATTATCGACCAATCCCAAATGTTGGACCGGATTATCAATATGTTGAATAGATACCCCAGCCAGTGCCAACCGAATCGCCAACAAACTATCTTCATGCCCATAACGGGTCAATCGTTCTTCAAAGGGGTGAGCCTCCAGAAGATCGCGCCGAATTATAAAATTATTTCCGTGAAAACTGCCCACTGGATTAGCCTGACGGTCCACAAGGGGGAGTGCTTCCCGATCGGTGGCATAAGCGTGGTGCAAGCGATACCGGTCATCGACGGATGGGGGATATTGGGTGCCACCATAAAAAACCGACACCTCTGATTTATCTTTCAGATGACGGAGATACAACTCCAGAAAATGATCATTCGCTGGTAAGCTATCTCCATCGAGGAACAAAAGCCAGCGAGCCTTCGTCCTTTTGAGAAACGCATTCCGGGTTTTACTTCGACCGGCATTTTCTTTCTGTTGAATATAAGTGGCTCCATAGGTATTGGCTGCCTCCCTATTTTCATCTCGAATAGCCAAATCGGGGGATGCATCATCAATGAGAAATATTTCGATAGTTACCTCAGGGATCTGTTTTTTCTGATGATTTAGCACAGCCAGTACATCTCTTATGGATTCATTATATATAGGGATGCATATATCCACCGCTTCTGCCATTAGGCCAAAGTACTAAGCTTACTTCAAAAAATTGCTGAAATTCAAAAATTTTACGAAGCTGAGATGATCATAATGGCCTACGCGTCCACTAAAGACGCCTTATCTAAGTCATAAAAAGGATAGCAGAAAACCCATGATGAGAACCCCGGCAGGGGTT
>CAZVFU010000041.1:0-20461 GCA_964626595.1 uncultured Saprospiraceae bacterium | reverse complement strand
GCTGACTGAATCGGGCCATAAAACTCACGGAAAGCAGATCGAGAAAACCATTTAAAAATCGCTCGATTCCAAATTTGGTTACTCCGTATTTACGCGCCTGATGTTGTACAACTTTCTCCCCAATACGTCGAAACCCGGCCTGTTTAGCAATGATCGGGATATACCGATGCATTTCTCCATAGACCTCAATGCTTTTTACCACCTTTCGTTTGTACGCTTTTAATCCGCAGTTAAAGTCATTCAATTCGATACCGCTCATCTTTCGCGTGACCCAATTAAAAAGTTTGGAGGGTACGGTTTTCGTAATCGGGTCATGGCGCTCTTTTTTCCAACCCGAAATGAGATCGTAATTTTCCTCTGTAATCAGGCGAAACAGCTCTGGGATTTCTTCCGGGCTATCCTGCAAATCGGCATCCATGGTGATCACCACTCGTCCCGAGCTCGCTTTAAAGCCTTCATTTAATGCCGGCGACTTCCCGTAATTTCGTTGAAATCGAATGGCGTGTAATGCGGGGTGTTTTATTTTAAGGTCTTGCAATACCTGCCAGGAGTCATCGCGACTGCCGTCATCAATGGCAATCATTTCATAGGCATATTCATCGGAACATACTTCATCTATCCATCGTAAGAGTTCGGGTAGAGACTCTTCCTCATTATAGACAGGAATAACTATGGAAAGATCCATATAGTTACGATTTATTTTTAAATATCAAGGCTAACACAGCTGACACCAGGAAGCCTACAATCAGACTTTGAGCAAAAGTAAGTAAGTAATGAGATATGCTGGGGCTAAAGTCGATGTTTTTCGCTTCTTTTTGTAAACTCTCCAGCATTCCGGATTCTGCTGCCGCGCGAAATTCGTCTTCCAACATCGGAACTAACTCCGGGGCCCAATAAGAAAGCATAGCAAAATCAAAGGTATAATATATGGCATTTGCGATGATATAGGTTTCGAATGCCATCCGAAGCGCTTCCTTAAAATCTAACTCATTTTGCGACTGGCGTAGGATGAGCGGAATAGCCATGCATAGAATAAAAATAAGCCAGGTGCTGTAAAGTATGACCGGTTGTATATATAAAGTAGGCTCTATAGCATATAGAACGAATAAGTAGGCTACAGTACCTATGCCTGCAATACCTCCCCAAAGCCCGGATGGGGCCATAGTTGATTATTTATTCTTTTGAAAGGCCGCCGTGATTAGAGAAATAACCAGTCCTAAAAATGTGCCGGAAAACAGGCTGGTAAATGCAAAAACGAAAGGACTCATGACCCAGGACATCATACTTTTTGCCGTTTCATATTCTTGTTCGCCCATATTTTGCTCCTCCAGTTCATAGAGTGCATTTTCTTTAATCTCTGCAATGATTCCGGGTTCGATGAAACTGAAATAGATAAGTAAAAACACCGCAGACACTAAAGCAGAAACAAAGCCGGTCAAGACTCCCACTTTCAAGGCTTCCCAGTAGCTCATCATTCCCTCCAGCACATAGTTTTTATACTCCTTCATCGATTTGATGATGAAGTAAATAAGGATGGCGAATGAAATAGCGGTAACCAGGGAGCTGTACCAACTGCCTTCCCCTTTAAAGTCATCGGACATATCATAGAAGCCGGTTACCGAAGCCAATAGAGTAATAGCCACACCAATAAGTCCTGCGATCAATCCGTTGTTAAGCGCTATTTTCAACATGTTTTATTTGTTTTTTGTAAAGATAATTTATTTTTCTGAAATAGCCATCCAACACTCTTTGTGCAGTCGTCCGTAAACCTTTCCCTTTAGCTGTCGGCCGAGGTTCGGATTGTTTTTGGATCGAGACTTTATTTGATCGAGCTGAAAAACATAGGCCGGATCCGGATTATAAATAGTAAAATCAGCAAGTTGGCCGATTTGGATTGAAACCGGTTCCCAATTCAGCACTGATCTCGGCCCCTGAGCCGCCAGGCGCACCCATAAGCTCAGTGAATCTTCCAGTGGACAGCAGGAAAAAAAGGCAGACATCACGGATTCTAATCCCTCTGCTCCGAAATCTGCCTGAGGGAAAGAAGTCTTTTTCCGATCTTCCTCCAGGGGAAAATGATCGCTGGAAACGTATTGAATCCACCCCTCTTCTGCAGCCTTCCATAGCGCCATCCGATCTTCCTCAGCCCGCAATGGAGGACTTACTTTAAATAGAGTGTTAAAATGGGCGACCTCATTTTCATTATAACAGAGATTCAGATACCCCACGCCAGCCTGTATTTTATCTTTGAATCGATCCCGGGCATGTTCGAGTTTTCGAATAGCAGAGGCTGAACTCAGATTGTGCCAAATGAGATGTGCCGGAACATATTCCAGTAGATTGAGGTCTCTATCCAACAATAAGGTCTCAGCCGCCGCGGGCCACCCTCTCAAGCCCATTTCTACACTCTGTCGACTTTCATGAACCATGGCGCCGGGAATAAATTCTGTGTCGTGTGGGGAATGAATAAGAGGTTTTCCAGTTCGTTGACTATATTTTAAGGCTTTTAACATAAAAGCGTTTGATCGCAGCGCATGAGGTCCATCTGTAAAAGCTGCAGCACCTGCTTCAGCCAGGTCCAACCACTCCGTCAAATCCTCTCCTTTGGCATCCACTGAAGCCAGGGCCATCGGATGAAATCCCACCCGCTCGGGAGCCCGATACTGATAAATATGACGAATTGCTGCGGCCTGATCGAGAGGGGGAGCTGTATTGGGTCGAATAACCAGGTGGCCATAACCGCCGGCGTGAGCGGCTCGAGCCAGGGAAGCCAAGGTCTCCCTATGCTCAAAGCCCGGCTCTCCAGATTGCGTTCCAATATCAACCCAAGAAGGTGAGATATGAGCATTCTCAGCAGAAATCACCTCATCATTCGTTTTCTTTTTTACATCTGCGCCCATGTCCACAATTTTCCCTTTCTCAAGACGGATATTGATCACCTGATCATGGAAGGTACTATCCGGGTCAACGACTTTAATTTCGGGCAGGAAGTGAGCCATATTATTCAGTTTTCCAAAGACGCAATAAGAGTTGTTCGGACGCAAGAAACAGCAAGCTTAAAATCAGACACCATTTCCACAATTCCCGTCCGGAGATGGCCTGTTCTATATATTGACCGGCATCTCGATTGGGCGGGACATCTAATAAAGTAGCTGTTTCCTTTACTAATTCTTTAATCTCTGTTTGACTATATGTGGAAAGGTCGGATTCTTTCCGATCGTAATTAAATGCCAAAACACGCAGGAGAGAATCTCGCTCTCTCAGTTCATAGAAACCGCTTTTGCTAATTTGGCCCTGAAAGTCGATAAGCATCTGAGCCCCGGTGCTACGCTGTAAGGGAATGAAATTTTTAGAACCTTGAACTTCGTAATCAGCTTCTCCTACACCCAAAGATTTTTTCACTTGAATCACCTCATCCTCTCCTATGGTTAAACTCGGTGAAAAAGACTGAGCTGAAAGTAGGGATGCACGAAAAACAAGAGGAACAAATACTTCACCTACGTTTACGAGATTATTATATGTCACATCCAAGGGAGCATGGCAAAGTAATAAATGACCGCTCCCGGATTGGATTTGGCTCAAAAAGGCTTTACCATTCCTGAATCGCATAATCACCTCTTGAGCGGCGGCTCCCGCCCCATTCCACTCCATGTATGCAGAAACTTTGGGAAAAATCCGTCGCTGATCCTGTCGCTCAAATACATCTCGAAACAAAAAGGAAGACTCTTCGATGGAAAACACCTCGGCTTTCTCTTCCTTCATGCTCGAAAGGCCTGCCATTTGCAGCGACTGCCACCAGCTTTCGTAATTTGACGGGTCAAAATTGCGATGCGGAAAGAGGAGTACATTTCCACCAGCTTTCATAAAGTCGCGCAGAGCCGATTGAAGCCCGGTGCTCATGCTCCGAACTTCTTCCAGAATTATAAGATTATAATCAGAAAATGCGGCATAGTTCAACTGGGATTTGGGTTGAGAAGTAGCCGAGACAATATCAATTGCGTCGAGTGCAGACTGCAAGTACCGATTGGGCTTTTCTTCATAAATCGTAAGAATGGGTAGTGCTTCTGGAACGTAATAGGATAATAAATACTGGTCGTCAAATTGTACCGGGTAATCTGTAATCTGAATCGTAGCTTGCTTCCAGCCCGTGGTTTGAGAATTTATTTGCAAGGTATCCCAAACAGATGATCCGGCCGGCACATCTCGCTGCCCAAAAGGACGAGTTTCCCCGTCCATTTGAATCGATAATCGGACGCGCTGATCCTTTTGTGGTGAAAAGTTGGAAATACGAACGAAAAGTTGCAGTCGCTGACCTTTTACTGCCAGCGGAGCATCTAAAATTACGGAGTCAATAGCTACGTTACTAGACTGAACCGCAGATAGAGGCATGAGATAAGTAGATGAGGCGGTATCCAAAATGGGCTGTAAATCCGTAATGGACTGTTGGAAGTCGGATATAATAAACCGAAGATGCTGTTCAGCTTCTGCCTGATCAAAGGATCTTTCTTGCCGGCGCAGAACTTCGCTAAGCAAACGAGATTGAGGGCCTATTTCGATTTCATTGATGGCTTGAATGGCCTGATCTTGATTTACCCATCGACCCGAAACGCCAGAAAGCGAATTCGTCAAGATTTGAAACTCGGTTTCAATCTCTTGAGCGCGCACAATCTCAAGGGCCTTCTGCCTCGCCTGCCCTAACAGAGGCACATCCTCTCCTCTGGCATTCATACTAAAGGAGTTATCGACGTAAATGGAAACTGCTTTTCTTCCCTTCTGAACAGCTTGATTTGTTGGCAGGAAGGGTTGAGCAAAAGCGAATACAATGAATATTACAGCTAATATTCGGGCCAGTAGTACCAAGAGGTTACGAAGCCGCCGCCATGTGGATTGTTCTTCCTGAACATTTTTTAGGAAGCGTACATTAGAAAAGTACTCTTTTTTATATCGACGGAAATAAAAAAGGTGGATAATAATGGGAATGGCTACCAAAAACAAAGCCCAAAGAAAAGACGGTCTCAAAAACTCCATATTTGCAAAAATAAAGGGATTCTACGAAAGGAATAATTTTATTTCTCTTCGTCCCAAATTAACTCAATCGGACTCGACTTTATTTCACTAAAGTGACGTCACCTGTGAGTGTGAGGATATCTCCCGTCACGAGTTCAACTTTTATCAGGTAAGCAAAAACAGCTGGCTTCAAAATCTGTCCCTTATACCGCCCATTCCAACCCATTTGTGGGCTATTAGGCGGAAAATCTTGTTGTTCGAAAAGCAAATTACCCCATCGATCAAAAACTAACATTTCGGGAATATTAATCACCGTAGGCCCGGCGTTGGGGAAAAAATCATCATTGATGCCATCACCATTTGGGCTAAACACATTGGGGATGAATATCTGGGGATTAATTTCAACCACTAACCGTAAAATGGCTTCTGCTGTACATCCATAAATATCTTCCAATAGAACTCGAATTTCCTGGTCTTCCCTTGCAGTCAGCCAGGGGCGCAGACATTGAGAGCAGCTCAGGTATTCATCAGGGCTCCACTCAACAAAAGTGATCTCATCGTCCGGGCGGTTGAAAGTGAGATCAATCTGGTATCGATCATCATAATCCAATACCAGGTCCGCGATTAAGTCGATCTCCAAATCACTAAGACTGTCAATCTGAAACGACCTCTCCGCTTCACACCCCAGGGCGTCTCTCAAGTTTAAGGTATAACTCCCGGGATCTAAATCCGAAAAGAATCCCTCGTTTTCCCTTTCACTGCCATTTAATGAAAATGTGTAAGGAGCCGTCCCGCCAGAGACTTCTCCCACTTGAACTTCTCCAAAAGGTCGTGTGCAAAGCAAGGGGTCAACGGCGATGTCGAAATCAACAATAGGTATGGAGGTTACGGCGACACTCATACTATCTTTACATCCATTGCGCTGAATCTGAACAATAATTTCATAAGTACCCTCTTCTGAAACTTCGACCTGTGGCAATTGACTTAAAGTCGTTCCCGCACGTCTCCATTCAAAATCCAGTTCACCTTCCGGAGTACTACCCATAGCGGATAAAGAAATCGACTCATTATTACAAGGCAGCGTGGGAACTGAGTCGACTATAGCTATGGGTGCTATCGTGTCCCATTGAGGAACCAGCATCAAACTATCTGCACAGCCATTATCCAAGCGCTCTACTCGCATACTATAAGAATCAGCAGCTTCACCCGCAGCAATGGAAAAAGTGGGGCCTACTCCTTCTCTCAGCCCATTCAGATACCAGCCAATTTCAACAGGGATAGAGTCCGGGCCTGTATACTGCCAATTCACGGTTTGACGAAGGCAGGTGAAAGGCTCGCCCAGGTCTGCCGACAAACTGGGTGGAAATACATTTTCTTCTACCACAAATTCCGTTTGTTCAATGCAGCCATTATCCGTATTCTGGATCGAAAGAATATAGGTGCCACCTGAGTCAACCGTAAGCTGCTCGACATCATCCCCAATTAAATCACCTCCCTCTGAAAGCCACCTGTAATAATATTCATCTCCACTTGATGAGCCTTGAGCTAACACCTCTATCTCTTGTTGATCGCAGGTGATTTGCTCAGGGGTTTGTACAATAACCGTCGGAAGATTTGTATCCGGAATAACTTCTATCGTATCGCGGCTGAGACAGGCTGTTTTATTATCTCTCACTACAAGATAATAGATGCCCGTCGAACTCGTTTCGTAAACAATTTCGGTTTCACCTGGAAGTTGCCCTGAGTCAAGAATATCGTCATTTTCATTTCTCCACTCAAAATAATAGGAGTTGTTGCCTTGAATTTCAGCCTCCAACCTTAGTACCGAATCCCGACACTGCAATAAAACCGAATCGGGCAACACCAGACCGGGCGATTCCAGATCCTGACTAACTTCAAATAGCGTGTCGGTTTGACATAGCGAAAGAGTATCAATGGCTATAAGTTGATAACTTCCCAATTGGGATACGGAGAGCTCTGAGCCTGCTGACTGATCCAGGGTATCTCCCGATATTTGATCAATAATATAAAAACGCAAGTGCGATTCGTTATGCGACACCCCGATGTCGACCGCTGAAGTTTCACAATTTAAGGTATCTAGAGGTAAAAGCTCCACTGTGGGAAGTTGGGGATCTCTGATTCTCAAGCTGTCATAAGTTATGCATCCATTCGTAGTATCTAACAATTCAACGCGGTACAATCCCGATTCAGAAAAACGAATTTCACGATCTGAACGGGAAATAATAGAATCCGTGTCTGTCACCCAGGTCAGCTGAGTTTGAGACCAGTTTGTTGAATCAAATTCTAAGGTTAGAGCAGAGTCTACACAGGACAAAAATGCCGGATCAGGCAAGTCTATACTTGGATAGAGGGTATCGATGGGCAGATTGACTTGCAACTCAGCTAAACATCCCAGACTGTCAGTAACTTCTACCTGGTACATCCCGGGAATCGTGGCGCCTAAATTTTGTATGGTATCGGAATTACTCCAACGGAGAGTCCAGGAGCTTTGCGCATCTACTTCGATAAAGATTTGCCCGGTATCCCGATCACATTGAATGGGGATGATGGAATCTAATCGAATAATAGGAAGAGCCGGCGGATCAGGTACGAGAATGGAGTCTTGAATATCGCAATCTGTGAACGTCTCTATGAAAAAAGAATACACACCCGGACTTAGACTATCTATCATCAAACTCGAGTCGCCTGTGCTCCAACGAATATCTTGAAAGTCTGAGGAGTCAATCTGGAGACGAAGGGCTCCACTATTGTTTTGACAAGTTGGGTATCGAGTTACCTCTGCTAAATAATCCACATCCGATGACTCTGCTATTTGAAAAAAGGTATCTAAACGGCAGCCCGGCCCGTCGGTAAGTGTGAGGTTATACTGTCCCACAGAAAGGGAATCTCGTACAGAGGTTTCCGATCCGTCTTCCCATAAGTAGGTATAAGGCAGCGAAGTACTGTCGGGAATTATTTCTATCTGACCATCTGCATTTCCACCACAGCTGGCATCCTCTATCATGACATCAAAAAGCAATTCCCGATATTGAACTTCACCTCCTCCTTCGATTTCACCCTGGCACTCCAAATAGCCATCCATAAAATTAATTCGATAACTCCCCGTATCGCGGTGATTGGGTGGGATCATGTAAATCGAATCCTCAAAGTCACGCACTAAATAGCTCTCACCATTGATCGTATACGAAAAGGTAAATGGCCCACGTCCTTCAAATGAAATGGTTAAATCAATATTTGACAAATCGTCCTCACAAACCGCTGTATCAGCATTCATAAAGGCAGAAGGTGGATTAACGACTTCAACATAAGCTGAATCTACTAATTCCTCGCAGGCATTCGATAGAGTAACGCTATAAAAACCTGATTCTAAGGGGTAAACGGTAATACCGGGGCCGAGTTGTCCATCACTCCATTGATAATCTACTCCCGGATAGACCTCTTCAGAAGGATCAAAAAAGACCGGCGACCCAAGGCATACGGTATCCCCTTGCAAATCGCTTTCAAGTGGAGGGACAGGCTCAATAATGATTACCGTTTCTTCGATTTCACAGGAACAACTGTTGTCCAATACTAAAATGATTGTTTTCTCCTCCCCATCATAAACAAATTGAGGAAGTGTTACGAGGTCCACAAATACTTCCATAGATAAAGCGGGAATTACAATCACCGTATCAAAAGGCTCGTAATCTACACCGGGTTCAGCTGTGCTTGAGGGATCAATGGTAAGAGTAACCTCAAAGGGTTCGTTAAAGTTATTGGTGTTCCCACGACGCACTGTAAACCCACCGTCCGTGCATCCTTGTAAAAACACATTCCCTCCTAAATCAGACTCTACATCTAACAAAGCGGTTCCACCCGCCTGAAAACTTCCCGCCTTTAGCATAACGGCTGAATCAAAAAAGCCATCTCCCACATCTGCGACAGCCAGTTTTATCGTATAAGTCTCGCAGGGAACTACACTTGCGATGGCTTGAAGGGGCGCAGAAAAGCCATCGTATTGAATAAAATCAGAGGTGGGACTGGGTGTATTGGGTTCTGAAGTACACCCCCCTGCACCCTGAGGTTGGCCCAGAGGTACATTATCAACATAGAAAGCCGGATTAGAATTTATATTAAGGGTATTTATACTTACATAGTCATTCGTTCCGGGCACAACTGCAATATTTTCGCCGTTGTTACTAAAGTTTCCATTTATCCCCGGACCCGAAATAAAAAATCCAAACACATCATTGAATTGTGAATTGACGTAATCACAATATTCCTCAGAAGCAAATACGTATTCAAAAGTGATGCTATCCACTGTGGGTGTAAATTCAAACTCCAAAATAGTGGCATCAAAAATCGGTGGATTGCTCCCTTGAAACAATTCACTCACCACTTGCCGCAAATCGGGGTCATTTGCACCCCCTACATCATCTGTCCCCGCATCAGTGATATCATTTGGCCCAACACCTATATCAACTGTACCCGTAGCCAATACAACACCTTCATCAATCCCAATCGAACTCAGGCCCGCACTAAATGTGCCTGCGGAGGTGGGCCGACTACTCAATGAAATATTATTCACATCAAAGCAATCACCACCGATTAAAACATCCTTTACTAAAAATTCCGGGTCGGAGTTCGGATCGGGATTATAATGATCATTTGAGGATGCAGACTGAATCTCTGGGGCAGAAGGTGGAAACACACTAATGTGATATCCTCCGTTTGCAGGTAATCGGAAGGAAGCTGTCGTTCCCTGACTCATAAAACTATACTGAGTAACATCTGAGTTTGCGTAGCTCTTTACCTCACTCCACTTTAGTCCGTCTAAGGCAATAAGATGATGGGACTGGCTTCCTTTGACCACCATTCGAATCGACGTCTCCTCAGGTAAGTTGAGGAGTATTATTTCCTCCACCTCAGATACGTACTTTCGAAATAAGCCTTTCTTAGGTACTTGAAGTTCTTCCACTAGGGAAGGATCTGTCGAAATCACATCAGCGGGCCGCTGTGCAGCAAGCGAAATTGAATTATTTTCGAATGCGGTCCCTGTAATCAAGAATGCTATGGAAATACCATAGAATAGGAATTTGTTCCACGCTAAAAATTTATTGTTGGGTAACATATCCGGGATTATCAAGTTTCCCTAAAGTTAAGGGATTGTTATGAAAAGAAGTAACCTTTTAATCTTAATGGGACTTTTTCAAGCTCAATGAGCAACTCAACTGAAAACCCCGGTCCACTTTTACCTTATAACTGCATAAACGGATTGATCGAAGGCGCCCCAGATTTGCGTCCTCCAATCCGAAGCGGAACGATTCCCACATCAAAATAAACGTATTGGGGGATCAAAAGCTCAACAAAATCATTGATAAAACCCGACAAGCCCAAAAAAGCAGGGTCACCTCTCATTCAAGTCATCGAAACTGCCTACATTTATACTCATGTTTGACTACGATCTAAAACCCAGGTCTTCCCAGTCTAAGTTTTTATCTATTCAGTGGGCTATTGGCCTTCCCATCATTTCTATGTGCATTGGAACCCTGGGGTACATGATTATTGAAGGATTCAGTGGGTTGGAAGCCTTCTATATGTCGGTTATTACCTTCTCTACCGTAGGATTTGGAGAAGTGTATACTCTATCGGAAAATGGAATGCTATTCACCTCATTTTTTATCATATTCAATATTTTGGTGTTATCCTATATGCTTTCAGCATTCACCTATTACATTATCGAAGGTCAAATTTTTCATCTGCTAAATTTACGTACCATGGAAAGAGAGTTAAAGAAAATGCAAGGACACGTTATCATTTGCGGGTTCAGTTCATATGGGCGTGAAATTGTTCATTATTTACTGGAGCACGATCAACGATTCGTAGTCATCGACACAGAAGTTGACGAGTTAATTGAATTACACGAAAGAGAGCCAGATTTGCTATTTGTAAAAGGAGACGCCACTAAAGATGATACCTTATCAGAGGCAGGTATTGAGAGAGCAAATGCTCTCATAGCAGCCCTGCCGGAGGATGCGGATAATTTATTTGTGGTCCTGAGTGCAAGACAGCTCAATAATGACCTCACGATTATTTCACGGGCCAAAGATCGCACCTCAAAGCGGAAACTCTTACTCTCAGGAGCAGACCATACCATAATGGCCGAGCAAATTGGTGGGTTTTACATGGCGAATCTGGTCAAAAAGCCCCACTCCACTCAGTTCTTCACCTTTTTATCCAATGAGCTCGATAATAACATCGTATTTGCCGAATCCAAATTGAAAGATCTCGGCGTAGAAAAAAATGAGATTGAGCTCAGAGAGTTGAATTTAAGAAAGTATGCCGGCGTATATGTAATAGCTATAAAGGATGAGGAGGGCAATTACGCCGTGAATCCCGAGCCCCAGCGAACCATTGGCCAAAACTCCACTTTGATCCTATTGGGCACCTATGAACAAATGAAAAGTTTAGAAGAAAGCTATGACCTGGATTTGGACTTAATTCAAACGATTCCGGATCAGCATGATATAAATTCGTAGTGTATCTGGGCGTCCCCCACAAGGAATTGTGGGGCGCTACGCTTCGCAGCTCTCTATTCGCTCGGCTCCGGCCTCGGCAATCGCTAAAAGGCCATCAGTGAGGCCGGATCTCCCTCCCTCCGGTCGGGCCTGCTGCGCATCGCTGACGCAACTATTTTTTGAGATTTTGTTCCCAATACGGCCAAAGAGTTCTTCTCTGCTAATTTAATCATAAAAAAGACCGCCACCCCACAGATAGTGACAAATTTAGTCCATAACAGGACCATCAAAACTACCTCGACCTCGCCTATCGTCATCGGAATTTTCTTGGCCGCCAAATCGATAATTGACATCAAAGCCAACAATTCGCGAGTCCCATTGACGGTTTCGAAGTTGGGTTAGACCCGATTGCTCTGTGGTAGAAACCACCCATTCCCGGGTATTAAAAACATCTCGAACAGATACTCCAATATTTAACTTCTCATCCAAAAAGTCTTTACGGATTGCGATATTTACATAAGTGTAGGCTTCAATGCGGCCTTGAGGAACATCAAATGGGGCTCGATACCGCCCATTGACCTGAAGGCTCCATCCCCCATCAATACGCCATTGAGAATTGTAGTTTATACTGCTTCGGAAAGTTTGCAGATTATCCACACCCTCGCGCTGGACATTGATCAAATTTCTGGAAGAGAGATTCACAGTTAGATTCAGGTTCCACCATCGATAAGGTGCATAATTAAATATCCCCTCCAACCCATAATCATCTCTTCGGCCTAAGTTTTCGTAGGTTCTTATAGCTACTGGACTTCCCTCATCAACGATGATAAACCGCTGAACTACATCATTTGTCCTTCTGTAAAACAGGGTTCCATTAATCGTAAGATCTCCGACATATTGCAACAGTCCCAATTCGAATGAATGAATATCTTCAGGCAGCAAATTGGGGTTGCCGCGTCTCAGGCTTAGGGGATTATTAAAACTCGTGAAAGGATTCAAGCGCCAGGAATTCGGACGGTTAATTCGGCGCGAATAGCTAACCATAAACTGAGTATAGTCACTGAGCTGATAAGAGTTATGGATGGTGGGAAAAAACCATAAATAATTCCTTGAAATCGGATCCTCTCCCCTCAATTCGCCTGTGGTAAAAGTTTGCTCGGCGCGGAGGCCCAGCTTAAGACCGTACTTTCCCCATTCTTTTGAGTAGGAACCGTAGCCGGCAAAGACATTCTGGTTGAATAGGAAATTGTTGTTCAGCGACTCATCTGGCAGATAGCTTTCCTCCTCATTGTCATAGGTTTCGGAATAAAAGGTGTTGTCGAGGTACATGAGGTCTGTTCGCAAACCGGCTTCGATTTTTCCTCCCGACCGCAAGGGATGTTCGTAGTCAAACATCCCTACAAAGAGATCTTCTCCGCGTTGCTCAACAATATTTTGGAGTAATGGGGGCTGAACAATATTTTCATTCTCATCAAAAAATAATTCTTCATAACCATCATCTTCAGTCCGACCTGAGCGGCTGTAGGTCATGTCCAAACTCAGTTTTTGGCCTTCTCGATTGAATTTCTTTTGCCACCCCCCATTGATAAAGTACTCGTAGCGGTCTTCTATTCCCTCCGTTCGCCTTTCTCTGTAATTATCGAGTTTGCCAGTATTATCATAGTTGTCATACACCACTAAACGGTCAGCTGTTCTGCCTCCCGTTTGATAATTTCCGGATAGGTAAAGAGTGTTGTTTCTATTTAAGTTATAATCAATCCCCCCTCTTATATTATGTCCGGATCGACCCCGAATACCTTCGTCATATTCATCAATAAAAAAAGAAGTGTCGGTATAATTGTATCTTCTTTCATTGGTCCCCATGTAGCTGTACTCATTATTGGTATAGCTGTAACTCCCGGAAGTGTTCCACTTCCCTGACCTGATGTTTAAAGAAGCAGAGGTATTATACCGGGGAGAAAGCCCCTGCTGATAAGAGCTATTGACCGTACCGTTAATTCCTCTTTTGTCTTCCTCCTTCAAAATGATATTGATAATCCCGGCCGTGCCTGATGCATCGTATTTAGCTCCCGGATTGGTAATCAATTCTATTTTTTCAATACTCGAAGCCGGTGTTTGCTCTAAAAAAATAGCTGGAGAAAAGGTACTAGGACGTCCATTAATCAAAATCTGTACATTTCCGCTCCCCCGAAGACTAATGGCATTATCAATATCTACCTCCACCCCGGGTACGTTTCCCAACAGATTTAGTCCCGTTCCACCTCGACTAGCGAGGTCTGCATCTGCATTGAAAACCCTTTTATCTATTCGCGTTTCAATTAAAGACTTCTGACCTTTCACCACTACCTCCTCAAGTGTCTGGCCGGATTTCAACATCAATTTCCCTAAGTCCAACTCTTCTGTCTCTTCCTCAAGGGTTACTATCTCTGTGTATAGATCCTGGTAGCCAATAAAGCTGACCTTGACGATGTATTTGCCAGCTTCTATCTTGTTAAATACGAAAGATCCATCTGTTTCTGTTGTCGTTCCATTAATCATACTTGAGTCGGCGGCATTTAGCAACACAACAGTAGCAAACTCCACGGCATTTCGGTCGGGAGTGGTCTTATCAATCACTTTGCCTGTAATGGAGATGGGAGGATCTTCAAAAGCTATTTCCGCCTCCAGGGAGGCGGAAGAATTGAAAAGGAAAAATGTCAATATCAGGGCTGTAATAGAATTCATTGCGATCACATGCTTATTATAATTGTTTATACAACTAAATTATCCTTAAAATAGATGTGCAAAGGTGAGGTTTTTTTTGAAATCAACGGAATTAACCTCCGGGAATGATATTCACCTTACAAAAATTACATATAGTCACTTTCAATGAGGGGTCTTTTTCTTGCTGTATGCCTTTTGGACTAGCGATGTGAAGCCATCCCGCTGCGCCCAGGCGCGCGGGAGTCCGAATCCCGAGAATCCTCGAGGATGAAGGACCGATCCGCCAGCTGGCGGAGAGTGGCGAAACGTAGCGACCGCCGAAGCGGCGAATGCCGCCTCGGGGGTAGGCCCCAAAAAAAATGCTTTAAAGCTGATCTATTTGATTTAAATACTGTCGGGCCTGATTCAATATATCTCGCTGTGTCTCCTCATCGTAGCGATTCCACACCCGATACATCATCCCCATTCTAAAATTGTTCGATAGTTTATCCTCGTGCTCGGCGATAAAATGCCAGTACAAAGAATTGAATGGACATGCCTTATCTCCGGTTTTCTTCTTGCGATCATAATAGCAATTCTTACAATAATCGCCCATTTTATGTATGTAATTCGCTGATGATATATAGGGCTTGGTCGCTACTATTCCACCATCCGCAAATTGACTCATTCCTCTCGTATTTGGCATTTCGACCCACTCAATGGCATCGATATAAACCCCAAGGTACCAGGCGTCCACTTGATCGGGATTAACACCGGCCAATAATGCAAAATTACCTGTAATCATCAAACGCTGAATGTGATGCGCATAAGCATTTTCCAATGAGTTTCGTATGGCGTGGTGCATACAATTCATCTGGGTCTCCCCAGTCCAATAAAAAGAAGGCAACTCCTGGTTTTGGTCAAAGTAATTCAACTGGGCATAATCGGGCATTTGGTGCCAATAAATACCGCGCATATACTCTCGCCAGCCCAAAATTTGCCTAATAAATCCCTCCACATTCGAAATTTGAATTTTGTCCCGATGCTCTAAAAAATATGCTTCTGTTTTCTCAACCACCTTTTTGGGACTCAAAATTTTACTATTCATCAAGAAAGAGAGTCTCGAATGGAATAAAAAGTCAGATCTTTCGGTCATCGCATCTTGATAGGTGCCGAACTTGGGTAACAGTTGCTCTAAAAAAAATTGTAGAGCCTCATCAGCCTCTTTTTGAGTTACTGGCCATGAAAACTGATCCGCTTGAATGGAGCCCATGCTTTCGACGCCAGATTCACGAATCATCTCCACCATATCAGTGACATCCCGAGTTTGGGAGTAACTTTCGGGAACATCTTCTTTTTGGGGAAACTTTTTGCGGTTTTCGGCATCATAATTCCAATCGCCTCCCATCGGATCATCTCCTTCCAAAAGAACCTCTTCTCGCTTCCGCATATACCTGTAGAAGTTTTCCATCAAAAAACTTGACTTCCCCTCAAAAAAGGCAGCAAAATCATCCCTGCTCGTATAAAAGTGCTCTGTATCTACGGCTTCGCAAGACCATGGTTCGCTTTGGGCTATGTCTATTAATTGTTGATCCAACCTATATTCATCCGGCAATTGGTATTCCCAGCTATCGGCATCGCAATCGGACATCACCTGCCGCAAGTTTTTGTGAAGATCATGTTGGTTTTTTTCATCGTCTAAGGTATAGTAGATGAACTGATGCCCCTGATCTGATAGATCGTCCCGGAAATTTCGCATAGCAAGAAAGAAAGCCACAATCTTTTGAATGTGATGCTTCACATAGTCCGTTTCCTGTCGCATTTCGAACATCACGTAAATGATGTTATCATCCACCTGTTCAAACCAAGAATGCTTTTGATTGAGTTGGTCTCCTAAAATCAGTCTGACTTTCATTTTTCCTTATTTTTATTTCTTCGGCATCTTTCAGAACAGTATTTTACCTGTTCCCAGTCTTTTTCCCATTTTTTGCGCCAACTAAACATGCGATGGCAAACAGGGCATTTTTTCTGTGGTAAATGTGATTTTTTATGCGCCATACGGAGTTATATAATTATAATGCCCTCATTTGGGTCACCAACGAGTTCAGCCGTCTGGCTTTTATGTCGATATCCAGCCCACCAGGCCCAAATTGCATCGTATTGATGTCTGTTCTTTATTGTAGATATCGAAAAATGGGCTGCCTTAAATAAGTCAATAACAGCGTTAGGGTCAGGTTTTACTTTTTTGGGTGTAGATTGACCTAAGAGGGTACTTTCCACTCTTGCCGGATAGGTTTCATAGCTTGAAACATCGATTTCTTTTAATTCTTTAGCCAACCGCATCGCTCTTGCTGTCAACCCTCCTAAAAACATGGGGGACATGGCTGAAAGTTGGCGATCGGCCATTCTATACATAAAATCTTTACCTTTATTATAATAGGCAGAAGGAAGGGATAAGGGGGCATCAATGTAAATACAATCGATCAATGAAAAATGCTCTTTCACTGTTTTTAAAATAAAATCGTCTGCCGATTGCCCTTTAACAGACTGCAGGAAGTTTATTTGACTGTTTTGGCAATGAGCAATTACCGTGGTGCCCGCTTTTTGACTACCGTAATCAATACCGATCCAATTTGAATTCATGCGTTGCGTCTTCCTGGATTTGTCAATTTTTTCAATATTCGTCGTCCTTCTTGTTTAACTAGCTTGCTCTTTTTAATGCCCCAAAGCGAGTCACGGGCATATTTCCCGGCAGATTTCAAATCGACTACAGGCCCGGGATAATCTTTACCTATTATACACTTATACATCTGCTGTTCCATTTCGGTCATACGATTCGGCTCGTGTATTTGAGCCACGGGAACATTCTGAAGTTCAGGAACCCATTTCTTGATGAACTTACCTCCTGGATCATGCTCTTCAGATTGTTTTGTCGGGTTATAGATCCGGATCGTATTTATGCCCGTAACTCCAGCCTGCATTTGAATTTGAGGATAATGAATACCGGGCTCAAAATCTAAAAATTGCCGCGCCAACCAAACGGCGGCGGGTTTCCAGTTTTGCCATAAATGGTGCGTCCAAAAGCTCAATACCATGGCTCGCATCCGAAAATTGAGGTATCCGGTATGATATAATGCCCTCATACAAGCATCGACCAGGGGAAAACCTGTGCGACCCCGGCACCATTTTCGCCATAAGCTTAAGTCAAACTGACGATCTAATTTATCGTACCCTCGATTCACATTTTCGAATTCCATGCGGTCTTCCATTTCAAACTTCTGAATGAAATGGCAATGCCACCTTAAGCGAGATGCAAATGCTTTGGCATGGAAGGCATGCGACTCTATGAGTTGAGATTTTTGCAAGGACTGCCAAACCTGACGAATCGACAAGTTTCCCCAGGCGATATGCGGAGATAGCCGGCTACAGTGTTCTCTTGCAGCCTGCGGTTTAGATATGGCGTTCATGTACCTCTGTCCTCGTCCCTTTAAAAATGACTTTAGGAGTTCATGGCCTGACTTTTCTCCCCCTTTTTGATATGGGGATGATATCCGTTTTTCATTCGAAGGGAAAACTTCAAAAGGGGGATGCTGATATGGAAAACGAACTTCCTTTGCCTCATTCCAGAGCGGATTGTCTTGTTGTCGACTCATGAATTTGTACCAACTAGAAACCCAGGCCTTTCGATCTGACATGGCTCGAATGACTCCATTCTGTTGAAATTCGTTCCATAGAACACCTTGAGATTGAAACCATTTAGCGGCTTTTTTATCTCTCTCATAAGAATTTCTCAGACCGGTTTCTTGATAGGAATAGACTTGATCAATGGAAAAAACCGAATTCAAAAAACTCCACATTTCGTCGAAAGAGGCCGTATAGGAGAGCAATGGCACCCCTTTGGATTCAAGTTTAACTTTGAGTTCTCGAATGGATTCAGCAACAAAATAGGCATGCCGGTCTGAGTAATGAGGGTCTGACCAGATATTGGGCTCATGAATATATAAACCCATTACAGGAAGTTCGTGCTTTAACGCTTCCGATAAGGGCTTGTGATCCCGAGTTCTTAAGTCTCGTTTAAACCAAACTACATTGAGCTTCCGGCGCGGCATTTAGACACGCAATTTCGACATTCCGCCATCGACTCCGACTACCTGGCCACTCATCCATGAAGCCTTATCACTAAGCAAAAAGTGAGTCATATGAGCAATGTCCTCTGGCTTACCTACGCGCTTGAGCGGATGGCGATCATCTGCATTGGATCGCTTGCTATCCGAACTGAGAAGTTTTTCAGCGAGTGGCGTATCTACCAGGGAGGGCGCAACTGCATTAATTCGAATTTTTGGCGCCCACTCTGATGCCAAAGTACGCACTAAGCCTTCTAAGGCACCCTTAGCCGCTGAAATAGAAGCGTGAAAGGGCATTCCCTGTTGCACAGCTACTGTAGAGTATAGCACAACTGATGGGGAATCTGCTTTTTTAAGCGCCTTCTGAAAATGCTGCAAGACCTCTACTGCTCCCAAAACATTGAGTTGAAAGTCATCAGAGAAGTCTTTAACATTTAAAGATCGAAAAGGCTTGAGGTTTATAGAACCCGGACAATAGACTAATGCGTCTACCTTTTCCGGATAATCATGTTTTTTCCAATCCTCCTTGAGAATATCTCCCGATTTATGTTGAACCCCCTCAGGTAAATGATCTGCAGAACGAGAAATATTTGTTACCTCATATCCATCCTGAAGCAGTAATTTTGACACTTCCTGGCCTATTCCTCCTGTGGCTCCTACCACTATTGCTTGTTTCTTACTATCCATAATGTTGTTTTATAAATAGACAAATCAAAACGCCTATTGTTATAAAAAACCACCGCATTTAATATTAATGACGGAGAAGTAATAATTTATTATGGCTCTGAAATAAAAAAACCTCCTTGCCCCATACTGAGCAAGAAGGTTCTAAAACAATCAACAAACAAAACTATTGCACTACCAACTTCTTGGTTACCACACCGTCTGGTGTAGAAATTTCAACCGCATAAAATCCTCTAGACAATTGAGCAACGGGTAAATCTATAGTGTTTCGACCTGCGAATAGTGCGCCATTGAATGGTGTCGCTACGACTCGACCATTCATGTCACGTATGCTAACATCGACAGAAGACAGATTATCGCCCTCTAAGTCAATATTTAAAGTTGCCCGATCTGTAGTCGGATTGGGGAAAACTGCAATTGCTCCTTTGATAGCTTGACCTGCACTAGTTACTACAGGTAGCTCAATTACCGTGCCGTCGGGAAGCACCGCAAACAATCCAAAACCCGGATCGTCCATATCAGGATTTAAAAACCCAGAAGCCATAATCGTAGCCGCGGCACCCTCTAAACCACTTAGTGGGGCAGAAAAGGATACTAAAACATCGGGAGATCCAGCAGGAGCAATATCTAGGGTATAATCGTCAGCAGGAACATTTAGATATCCTACTTGTCCAGTATACTCAATATTATCTGCCAACTGAGTTACTCCTCTCGCAAAAACATCTACCCCTGGAGCATCAGGTGACCCGTGAAAGATGACAAAATCAACACCACCAGCTTCTGCAGCTTCTCTAGCTGGAGCAACAACTTCTAAGTTAAACGGTGCATCCATGTCGCCAACGATACCGTTTGCGATCACTTGATAGGTTTCATCGGGCTCTAATAAAAAGTCAAAGTCAACAAGGATATCATCTGGTGAAGTACTTCCTGCCAGCGCAACTCCTACATTCAAATTAACACCGGCTGGTACATCTGTATAGGCAGTAGCCGTTCTGAAGGCAAAGTCTGTCTCAAATGGCTCATTATTAACCCATATATCTACCGTAGGTGACGGCGAATTATGTACTAATTGTAGTCGAGCTGTATTCGCTAGTTGTGGTAACGCAAGAATAGTACCATCTGCCAAAACCGCAAACAACCCGAATGCCGGCTCTCCCATTTCGGGAGCCAAAAAACCGGAAGCTATAATCGTTGTTGCTTCACCTTCAAATCCCGTCAATGGCGCTAAAAAGGAGGCTACAATCGGCTCTGCTCCCGCAGCCTTTACATCAACCGTATATTCTGCGGCCGGTACATTGATATAATCGGTATTCTCTGCAAAGGCTAAATCACTAGCCAACTGTGCTACATCTCTCGCAAAAACATCTACATTCGGTGCATCGGGCGAACCATGGAAAATCGTAAAATCCACTCCTGTTGAATCTGCTGCCTGACGGGCAGGTGCGA
>CAZVFU010000040.1:0-20492 GCA_964626595.1 uncultured Saprospiraceae bacterium | reverse complement strand
CTTAATGGTTTAGCTGTAGAAGGTGTTGAGGCCGGTGCATTAGATGTGAGTAAGTCAAACTACGGTGTATTTGCGGGTCAGATGACGATGAGCTGGAATGCAGTGGAAGCTGTGAATGTAGATGCTGATGAAGTTCTTTTCACGGTAAGCTTGAAAGCTGACCAGGATGTTCGATTGAGCGAAGCGATAGAGTTAACAAGTGAGATTACAGCTACTGAGGCATATGTGAGCAATGATGTACGAACCGTAGACTTACGATTTGTAGATGGTACAGCGAAAGAATTTGCTTTGTACCAAAATGTACCAAATCCGTTCGAGAGTAGAACGGTTGTTGGGTTTGTGCTTCCGGAGGGGGGGCAGGCCAGCTTAACGTTTTATAGCGGAAATGGGCAGGTCATCCACACGATAGAAAATGACTACAAGCGCGGGTATAATGAGGAGGTAATTTCCCGACGAATCATTCCTGCTCAAGGAGTTTATTACTACGAGTTGCGAAGTGGTGATTTCAAGGCTACTAAGAAGATGGTAGTCGTCGGGCAGTAGGCTCACATCCTTTTTTAGATTACAGACAAAAGGGCGTTTCCGCGAGGGGGCGCCCTTTTTTTAGGTTTACCCTGTGGAATAGCGTAGCGTGTGTTCCACAGGGCTGAAACTGCCACCTTCGCACTCTGTGCTTCGTCGGCGAAGCCCCGCCTTCGCTCCGTAGGAGCTTTGGGGTCGGCCGGACTAGCGATGCGGAGCCATCCCCGGCCTTGCGCCGGGAGACCAAGCGGCCGCCAGGGCGCGCAGGGCCGAGTGAAGCCCCGGAGTCACAAAAAAGGTCTTTTTGGAGACCTTTTTGGGACGGAGGGGAGAATCTGAACGAGTGGCGTAGCGTAGCGCCGCCGCCTCTCGAGGCGGCGGAGGCCCCTAAAAATGATAGTCACACAAGCGAACTGCGATCAATTTAGGATTAAGGGGTGATTTCCGTAAGGCAATAGCGTGCTGTTCGTTGTAGCAATATGTGTGTCTGAGTAGATGAGTTGAGAGTCAGCGGATAGAGGGCATTATTTTGAAAAGAGTTTATGGAACTAACGCTTGAGTTTTGGTATTTGCTTCCGATAAGTATAGTTATCGCTACTATTGCGATGAGCAGTGGGGTTGGGGGAGCGGTCTTTTTTTCCCCTTTGTTTATTTTGGCCCTCAAGTTGGACCCAAAGATGGCTGTGGGGGCGGCTTTGATAACGGAGCTATTTGGCTTTTCGAGTGGGTTAATTGCGTATATTAGGGCAAGGCTGATCGACTTTTCGTTGGCCGGGCAGCTACTGGTGTTTTCGGTGCCGGCTGCCATCGTGGGCTCTTACTATGCGGATGCCATTCCATCCATAGTTTTAAAGGCAATTTTTGCTGTTGGTCTTGTAGCTATTGGATTCCAATTGTACAATGCCTGGCGAAAGGAGGAACGCGCTAAAAGAGAATTGGAGCACATTGAGGAATTTAAAGATGATTACGAGTCGACCTTGACGGACAGTACGGGACAAACTTATAAATATACGGTTTGCAATAAGAATATGGGGCGCAGTTTTGCTGCCATTGGTGGAGCCTTTGTGGGCATGATTTCAGTGGGGTTAGCTGAACTTCAGGAGTACCACTTGGTGGCGCGCTGTAAAGTTCCCACGCCTGTTGCAGTAGCTACCTCTATTTTTGTAGTTGTGATCACCGTGGCAGTGGCTTCAGTTGGTCATGTGTATGAATTTGTGCACGCCGGTGAAGCGGTTTATACTCGGGTACTGAATATTGTCATTTATACGGTTCCGGGTGTTATTATCGGTGGGCAATTAGGTCCCAGGCTTCAAAAAGTGATTTCTGAGGATAAAATGAAAGTGGCGATAGCCTGGGTTTTTATGGTTCTGGGTGCTTTTATGTTGTATACACTTATGTAAACAGCGTTTTTTGTTGACATTTAAAAAGCGATTATGAGAAAATTTGATGCGATTATAATAGGTTCCGGACAGGCGGGTACCCCTTTGGCTTTTCGGTATGCGAAGGAAAAAAAGTCCGTTGCTTTTATTGAAAAAGAGCATCTGGGTGGCACTTGCCTCAATACCGGTTGTACTCCTACTAAAGCGTATGTATCGAGTGCCCGACGGATGTGGGATGCGCAGCACGGTGAGGAACTGGGAATATTGATTCCAGAGGGAGCGAAGGTGGATATGAGTAAGATTAAAGCTCGAAAAGATGCGCTTATTCAAAAGTCAGTGGATGGGATTACCGAAGGTGTGGAGGATAATGAATATATCTCATTTTTTCGGGGTGCCGGCAAATTCGTTGGTCGTAAGGTGGTGGAAGTAAATGGTGAGCAAATGACTGCTGAGCATATACATATTAATGTAGGTGGACGTCCTTTTGTGCCGCCCGGTTATGAGGATGTGCCCTTTCTCGACAACCAAAGTATATTGGAGTTGGAAGAAGTGCCTGAGCATTTATTAATAGTGGGTGGCAGCTATATTGGTTTGGAGTTTGGTCAAATGTTTCGACGATTTGGATCAAAGGTTACGATAATTGAGCGAAATGACCGGATTATAGGACGTGAAGATGGGCAGACCAGTGCGGCCATTCAGGAGTTTATGGAGTTGGAGGGCATTGAGTTTCGGCTGGGTTCGGAGTGCATGACAGCCGAAAAAGGAGACCGGGGAGAGATTATAGCTAAAATGGATTGCGGGGATCTTGGAAAACAAGAGGTAAAAGGGAGCCATTTACTCTTGGCGGTAGGTCGACGGCCTAACACCTCGTTTTTGGATCTGGAAAAAACCGGGATTTCTATGGATGATCGCGGATTTATTGAGGTGAATGACCGCCTGCAAACAGAGGTGGAGGGTATATTTGCTTTAGGGGACTGCAACGGCAAAGGAGCCTTTACGCATACAGCTTACAATGATTTTGAAATCGTCTCCTCCAATCTTTTTGAGCAGGGTGGCCGCAGCGTTTCTGATCGGATCATGACTTACGGTTTATTTGTCGATCCTCCTCTGGGCCGGGTGGGTATGACTAAGGAGCAAGCTCGGCAGAGCGGGCGCAATGTTTTATACGGTTATTATCCAATGAGCAGGGTGGCAAGAGCAAAAGAGAAGGGCGAAACGCATGGGTTCATGAGTGTTGTGATTGATGCGGATAGAAAAACTTTTTTGGGCGCGACTGTCCTCGGAACGGGCGGTGATGAGGTGATTGCCGGCATTGTGAATGCGATGTATGCCGGTATGACTTATACACAACTTAGAGATTCCGTCCAGCCGCATCCGACGGTAGCTGAACTGATTCCTACGATGTTGGAGTCATTAGAGAAATTATAATTTCACATGCTTTACTAAAAAGAATTCAAAGTTTGTAAACTACTACCTTTCCATCATTTAGACTTAAAATGCTCGCAACTAGATCTTTAGAGGTAAAAACGTGAGCGAGATATCGAATATTATTCCTCACCTAACCGTATGTAAGCGTTTACAAACGTATACAGACGATTACATTACGCTTAATTAGGCGTTCCTGCTTCATATTTGTACTGTCGATCGGCAATATTTAATTATTTCACCGTCTGTGCCGCAATATAATCAACAAGCACGGACACAAAATGTACAGTTATGAAAAGCTTGAACAATCAAGTACAGTTAATCGGACGTCTTGGACAAGATCCGGAATTGAAAACCTTCGACAGTGGCAACACGATGTGTCGATTTTCTCTGGCTACCAGTGATTATTATACAGATAAGAACGGGGAACGTCAGGAAAAAACAGAATGGCACAATATTGTTGTCTGGGGTAAACTCGCTGAGGTGATGAACGAAATTCTTCATAAGGGAGAACAAGTGGTCATCCACGGCAAGTTGAAATCGAGATCGTATGAAAACGCGGAAGGTCGCAAAGTATATGTGACAGAAGTGTTGACTAGCGAATTTCTCAAAATCAGCCCCAAGAAGAAAGCTGCCTAAGGCATAAGCATTCTAAGGGTTTTCTAAAGACCGATGCGGCCTCCGGGCCGTATCGGCTTTTTTGGTTTCATAAACATAACTTATGCTAGTCGAAGAGAAATCACATGCCGAGAATACGGGCAAACATCAGTGGTGCAACAATAGTCGCATCAGACTCAATAATAAACCGCGGCGTATCAGCATCTAACTTTCCCCACGTAATTTTTTCATTGGGTACAGCACCTGAATAAGATCCGAATGAGGTTGTAGAATCCGAAATTTGACAAAAATAGCTCCAAAAGGGGGTTTCCTCTTCTTCCAGGTCTTGATAGAGCATCGGGACTACACAAATCGGAAAATCTCCAGCGATTCCTCCGCCTATCTGGAAAAACCCAACGCCATTTGGCAGGGCTTCTTTACGATACCAATGGGCAAGAAACTGCATGTAATCTATGCCCGATTTCATCGTACTGGATTTCAACTCTCCTTTTAAACAATAAGAGGCAAAGATGTTACCCAGCGTACTATCTTCCCAGCCGGGAACTACAATCGGAAGATTTTTCTCAGCAGCAGCCAACATCCAACTGTCCTCAACCGGGATTTGGTAATAGGGACTCAGCGTTTCATTTTGTAAGAGCTCGTATAGATACTCATGAGGTAGCTTAGACTTTCCCTCGCTATCCGCTTTTTTCCAGAGCTTAAAAATATGCTTTTGGATGCGGCGAAAAGCCTCCTCCTCCGGAATGCAAGTGTCTGTAACTCGGTTGAGACCCCGGTCGAGCAATACACGCTCCTGTTCAGGGGTCAGGTCGCGGTAGTTTGGAATGCGTTCATAATGATCATGGGCGACGAGGTTCATGATGTCTTCCTCTAGGTTGGCTCCAGTACAGGAAATGAAATGGACTTTATCTTGTCGTATCATTTCCGCCAGGATTTTCCCCAGTTCAGCTGTACTCATGGCCCCGGCTAATGTAATCATCATTTTGCCGTCCTGTTTCAACAGATCTTCGTAGGCATCCGCTGCATCTATGAGTGAAGCCGCATTAAAGTGTAAAAAATATCGATCGGTAAAATCCCGAATAGGTGAGCTAGAACTCATGTTTTAGTTTTTGTAGTGAAAAATTTGACTGAGTATTTGATAGTATAGCTTGGCAGCTAGAAAAGCAGAAGCCCGGTGGACTTCACGCGGAGCCAACTCTACAATATCGAATCCCACAATATTCTTTTTTTGAGCCAGAAGGCAAATAAAGTCAATTACTTCATAGTAGGAAAAACCTCCCGGCTCGGGAGTCCCGGTGGCGGGCATGAGAGAGGAGTCAAAAGCATCGAGATCGATGGTGACATATATGTTTTCCGGACAAAGGTCTACCGCTCGATTCATCCACTTTTTCTTTCCCTGGATTTTGTGCATAAAAAAAGTTCGATCGGGATTTAGGGTCGGCCATTCTGAAGCATCCATAGAACGGATTCCCAGTTGAACGAGGGGGTGTTTTTGACTAACTTCATATAAGGCGCAAGCATGATTGTATGGGCTTCCCTCATATTCTGACCTTAAATCAGCATGGGCGTCAAATTGAACTACTCCAAAATTGGAGAAATGTTCACCCATAGCCCGCATGCTACCTATGCTTACCGAGTGTTCGCCACCAAATAAGGTAACATATTTGTTGTCTTTAAGATAGTTTTTTACTGATTGGTACACACCTTTAACCATTTCTTCAGGGCTCAAAAAGCCGGATAGTGGCGGAGCCAAATGAATTCCTTGCTTCCAAACTTCTGATTCGGTGGGAATGTCAAATAGTTCCATGTTTTCACTGGCTTCCAAAAAGGCATCAGGTCCTTTGTCGGCTCCTTTTCCCCAGGTGCTCGTGCCATCATAAGGGACGGGCTGCAGCACGACCTTGCTATTTGAGTATGTATGATATTTTTCAGGAATTCCTGCGTAAGTACTGAGTTTCGGTTTCATAATTTTTTTAATGGTTGTACCCCAATAAACGCAGCATACTTTCCGGGGACTGTTGCGGTGCAAACTGCCGGTGGTGCCAACGGCCGTCATCATCTCTATCAATGATGATTCGCTTGGGATTTGGAATTAGGCAATGCTGAAGACCTCCATATCCACCCAGTGTTTCCTGATAGGCTCCCGTGTGAAAAAATCCAATGTAGAGAGGTCGTTGGGTACTGAATTTGGGAAGAAAAATAGCATTAACATGTTGTTCTGAATTGTAGTAATCATCACTATCGCAAGTGAGCCCACCCAAAAATACCCGCTCGTATTCTTCATTCCACCGATGCAGGGGGAGGAGAATAAAGCGCCTTGAAATGGCCCAGGTGTCCGGCAGGTCGGTCATAAATGAGCTGTCAATCATGTTCCATTTCTCTTTCTCATTTTGGCGCTTCTGTCGGAAAATTTTATAAATAGCTCCGCCGCTTTCTCCCACAGTATAGGACCCAAACTCCGTCACCAAATCCGGTTCGGGGACGCCCTCTTGCTGACAGACTTCTTTTACCTGGCGTACGATTTCCTCAATCATGTAGGCATAATCATAATCGAAGGCCAATGAGGTTTTGATAGGGAACCCTCCGCCAATATTGAACGTCTTAAGTTCCGGACAGATACGTTTGAGTTGAACATAGACTTGCAGACACTTGTAAAACTCATTCCAATAGTAGGCGGTGTCCTTAATACCTGTGTTTATAAAGAAGTGAAGCATTTCCAATTTTACATGCGGATGGTCTTTAACTTGTTGTCGATAAAAAGGTAAGATGTCCTTATACCCAAAACCGAGTCGGGAGGTGTAGAACTCAAACTTAGGCTCCTCCTCAGCAGCAATGCGAATCCCAATTGGGCACGGCCCATTTAGAAGGGGACTGAGTTGGTGTAGTTCATCTTTACTATCCAGAACAGGTATTAAGCCGGTATATCCCCTGCTCCGCATATTTGCCATGCGCTCCACATAAGCCAAGGGTTTGCAACCATTGCAAATCACTCTTCCGGTTTTGTCAAATTGACGGGTTTTTACTAATTCCTCAACGATATCCAAGTCTGTAGTATATGAGGTCTCAATGGAGACCGGATTCTTCAATACTTCGCCAAGTATATGCTTAAAGTGTGAACTTTTTGTGCAATAAGCGTAATGGTATTTCCCCTGATAGTCTACCTTTTTCATGGCCTCTGAAAACCAATTTTGGACGCTTTGGATATTTTCCGAAATCCGAGGTAAATAAGAAAACTTAAGAGGCGTCCCATACGTTTTCACAAGTTCAAGGAGTGGTATCCCATGAAAATGAAGTTGATCCTCTTTCACTTCAAATTCATGTTGAGGAAAATCAAAGTTTTGTTCAATAAAGTCTCGATACTTTATATTCATATTTTGAACTAGGTATAGTTTATGGATTCATGCTTTCAGGCCTAAAAATACAATCCTATTAGCAAGGATACCGTCAAAAATGGAAATAAGTCTAAAAATACAGTGATTTGCAAAGAGCAGGGGGCTTCTCTTTTTTGAGGTTTCACTATCTTTGTTCTATGTACGTACGCTTTTGTATTTTTGTATTTCTCATTTTTCCTTTCTGCCTTTCCGGGCAAATCGCGGATGTGAGCGGTTTGTCCATGATCATTATGGATGAAGAAGTCAAAGGCCAATTTGAATTTTGGCAGGATCAGAAACAAAAGAAAACGGACTTTTCGGCCTGGCGGATTTTAGTTGTGGGTTTGCGCGATCGTAGATCCTTAAATAGAGCCATTGAGCGATTTAAGGCCTCCTTCCCGGAATTGAATTACGATTGGGAATACGACCGACCTCTCTACAAGTTAAAGACAGGCGTATACCTGGACCGCCTCGATTTGAAACCTCTTCTATATGAGATTCGGCACGAATTCCCTTCAGCCCTCGAGATAAAGGATAGAATGAGTTATGAGCAATATTTTAAACTTCGTCCATAATGCGATCAGTTCAGCGCTCGGGCGGTTATGATAAGCTAACTCTTTTTTTTCTATTCGCTTTAGCTCTATTAGGGATTGTAATGAACTACGCTGTGGAGTATCCCGAAGCCGGTCACCTTTTTCAACTCCCGATCAACACCCATTTTCAAAAACAGAGCTTGTTTGCTATCATGGGGGCGTTTATTTTCCTTTTTATATATATTTTAGATCGCTCAATCTGGCAGAGTCTGGCCTATCCACTTTACTTTTTGGGATTGATCGGGTTGCTTGCAGTTGCATTTTTGGGACATACAGTCAAAGGAAGTACTTCCTGGTTTATCATTGGCGGTTTCACAATCCAACCCTCTGAAATGGCGAAGTTTGGGACAGCTTTAGCCTTGGCGGCCTTTTTATCTCATTATACAACTAAGCTCAGTCGGATGGGGGACAGATGGGTAGGTATAGCTATTATATTAGTGCCTATAGGCCTCATTTTACTTCAACCCGATGCAGGTAGTGCTCTGGTTTTTTCTTTCTTCTTCTTGGTTTTGCTCAGAGCGGGTCTAAACCCCTTGTATTACTTATATATCCTTATGATTTTATTGGTAGGGATATTTTCTTTACAATATCCATTGCCTTACGTATCCCTTTCCATTCTGACCATCGGAGTCATATTTCTTGCCTCAAGGGAGACTCAACGATCCTCCTGGCTGCTTGGAGCTATAGCTGTTATGGGCTTTTCTTCACTCATTCTTTACCAGACCGGATCGTGGTGGGCTTTATTGCCCGGACTTGTTTTTTTGGTTTTGGTGGGAGGCTCTTTAGGTCGCCAAAATAGATGGCAAATTCCAACCATTATTATTCCGGCGATGATCGTTTTGGTTTTGGTTTCTGTAGGTACTCAGATCGTTTTTCAAGAGGTACTGAAACCCCACCAAAAAGAAAGAATAAATGCCTGGTTGAATCCGGCTGAGGCAGATCCACAGGGTTCATTATATAATTTGCTCCAATCGCAGATGGCTATTGGTTCAGGAGGTTGGAGTGGAAAAGGTTACTTGAAGGGTGCAATGACCCAGTTAGATTATGTCCCAGAACAATCAACAGATTTTATATTCTCAACCATTGGTGAAGAGTTTGGCTTTTTAGGTAGCCTGATCGTCATTGGATTATGTTTTGGGTTGATTTTTAGAGTGCTTCATCTCGCTGAGCATATGCGGAGCTCTTTTGGAACCTACTATGCTTATGGCGTTGCATCCATTTTCTTTTTCCATGTGATGGTTAATATCGGTATGACAATGGGCTTGCTGCCTGTGATAGGAATTCCGCTTCCGTTTGTAAGCTACGGCGGGTCTTCTGTCATCGCTTTTAGCTTCATGTTTGCGGTATTGTTGCGTTTACATGTCGATGAGCGAAATTAAGATTTACAGCAGTCAATTCTCATACTGGAGACTCAGCTTTTACAGATTAGGGTCTTTTTTGCGTAGATAGATGGGTCTATCGATTTCAATCCAAGCCATTTTTTCTTTTTGATTCAGCTTGTAAATGAGTTAAGGGGCTGTTGATCAATAGTTGTTTAAAGGCAGGTTCATCCTTATCATCAATCAACCTTGATCATAGTATTTTAGATATTCAAATGGTACATTTTTTTCCAACCATTATTATAAAGGACAAAATATAGGGTTGAAATCATTTTTCAGGTTCGGATTTGGAACTGTATGACATTCATTACCTTTGACCAATGAGTTTTACATTGCAAGCACAGGATGAGAAAACCCAAGCCCGGGCAGGGCTCCTAGAACTGGGTTCTGGACAGGTCGAAACACCTATTTTTATGCCGGTGGGGACAGTAGGAACGGTGAAAACCGTTTTTCAATCTGATTTAGAAGATAAAATCAATGCCCCTATATTATTGGGTAACACCTATCATTTGTATTTGCGGCCGGGGTTGGATATTCTTAAAGCCGCCGGAGGATTGAGATCATTTATGGGATGGGAGCGCCCCATGCTTACCGATAGTGGGGGTTACCAGGTTTACTCCTTGAGTAAAAGAAGAAAGATTACTGAAAAAGGGGTTGAGTTTCAGTCCCATATTGATGGTTCAAAGCATTTTTTTAGTCCTGAACGTGCTATTGAAATTCAGCGAATTATTGGTGCCGATATTATAATGGCATTTGATGAGTGTCCGCCCCATCCATGCACTTACGATTATGCCCAAAAGAGCATGGAATTGACCCACCGCTGGTGGAAACGGTGTCAGAATGAATTCGATAATCAGCCTTCGCCCTATGGATTTAAGCAATTGCTGGCCCCCATCGTGCAGGGAAGCACCTTTTCCGATTTACGGTCAGCCTCGGCTCAATTTGTAGCCGGCCAGGGTGCTGAAATTAATGCCATTGGAGGTTTATCCGTGGGTGAACCTCACGAAGACATGTATGCTATGACTGAATTGTGTTGTAGTATTTTGCCTTCTGAGAGTGCACGGTATTTAATGGGCGTAGGAACTCCTGTAAATCTTATCGAGTGTATCAGTCGTGGAATTGACATGTTTGATTGTGTTCTTCCCACTCGAAATGCCCGCCATGGTATGATTTACACCTATAATGGAATCATAAATATCAAAAATAAAAAATGGGAGTCTGATTTTAGCCCTTTAGATTCGGAAAGCCAATCACAGTACAGCCAGAAGTTCACCAAAGCCTACCTGAGGCACCTTTTTGCTTCACGGGAAGCCCTCGGACCGCAAATAGCCAGCGTTCATAATCTGTCCTTTTTTCTGGAGCTGGTTCGGGATGCACGCAAGGAAATTTTAGCCGGGACGTTTTCCAGTTGGAAAGATGAAATTTTGCCTGGGATTAGTAAGCGGTTATGAAGCGGTTAGATCGATATATCATTGGAAAGTTTTTAGTGGCCTTCTTTTATACGGCCTTGCTATTTACCATGATAGCTATTGTTATCGATTTTGCTGAAAAGTCAGAAAAGATTTTAAACTCGGAAGCCTCTTGGAATGAAGTTGTGTTCACTTATTACCTGAATTATATACCCTACATAAATGGACTGCTCTGGCCACTATTCAGTTTGATTGCCGTCATCTTTTTTACCTCCCGATTAGCAAGTGATTCCGAATTTATAGCCCTGTTGAATGCGGGCATTAGTTTTGAACGCCTTTTGCTTCCCTATCTCCTCGGAGCTCTTTTCATAGCTACCCTCTACTTTTTGGGCGGCCATTACGTCATTCCTAAGGCAAATAAGGCGAAGTTCGATTTCGAATACAGCCAACTGCGAGATGGCGCGGATAGAGGCCGAACCCGTGACGTTCATTTTATGCTTGATGATCATTCGAAGGTTTTCGTCAGGTATTACCGGAAGTCAGACACCTCAGCCAGAGATGTTCGAATTGAGGAGTTTGAAAATGGAGAAATCCGAAAAGTGACGGATATCAAAAGTATGGAATGGGTGGGACCTCCACATGAATGGGAAATCAGTGAATTCGTCGAACATTACTATTTCGAAGGTAGCGAGAAGCTGTATAAGTTTCCCGATAGCCTGCAAACCATATCTTTGAATTTATTCCCTGCAGATTTTGAGGAATTCAAGCACGATCGAGATCAATTAACATCACCTGAGCTGTTAAACTATCTCGAAACGCAAAGAAGGCGGGGAAGATCGGGATTGAAAGTGTACGAAGTTGAATTCCACAGGCGAACGGCCGATGCCGTCACAATAATTATACTCACGATTATAGGAATGGCAGTCGCTTCTCGTAAGGAACGGGGTGGTGCGGGCATTCACCTTGCCGTTGGTATTGCACTGGGAGCCAGCTTTGTTTTTTTATCCCGATTTTCAATCGCCTTTGCAACCAATCAGGACACCTCAGCTCTTTTGGGGGTTTGGGTCCCCAATCTTCTCTTTTCAGGGGTGGCCGTTTATCTCATTTTAAGAGCCCAACGCTAGTCTATTTGACCTCAAATAATTTAATTTTCAAAAAATATTGAAAATATTTTAAGTTACAGTATTTTGACAAAGACTGCAAATGAAATAAAAACAGAGAGTTATAAATAATAATAAAACAAATATAATGTGTTGTTCGACTTTTTTGCCGTTTTGTTTAGGTTTGCCCTTGACAAGAGTTAAACAAAGATGTATATTTGTGTCAGAACAAAAAAGAAGATATGACTGCTGAGAAATTTAATGGAATGGTCGATGATCTTTCACCTGTATTGTACTCATTCGCTTACAATCTAACGAAGAGTGCCGATGCATCCAAAGATCTTTATCAAGAGACGGCGTACAGAGCAATTACAAACCGAGATAAATTTAGAGACGGGACCAACTTTAAAGCCTGGATGTTTACGATTATGAAGAATATTTTCATCAATAATTACCGCAAAAAGAAAAAAGCAAATACGATCATTGATACCACTGAAAATATGTATTACATCAACAGTGGTAGCGTGACCATCAACAACAAGGCCGAGTCTTCCATCATGACCCACGAATTGACAGGCATGATTGAAGAACTAGATGACTCTACGCGAATTCCTTTTATGATGCATTATGAAGGATATAAATATCAGGAAATTGCAGATGAACTGGAGCTTCCTCTAGGAACGGTTAAGAGTCGGATATTTTTTGCTCGAAAAGAGTTAAAAGGTAAAATTGCTGCACGCTATTCTACACTATATGATAATCGAGTGAATAGTAAAGCTTCATAATTATAAAATTTTAGTTCTAAAGGGGAATATGTGAAAGCATGTTCCCTTTTTTTATTTTTACTCCATGAAACGGAGCCTGTTTTTTTCCAATCAATTACTGAAATGGCACGAAGAAGAGAACCATCGTAAAATGCCTTGGAAATCAGAACGGGATCCTTATAAGATTTGGTTGTCCGAAATTATTCTACAACAAACACGTGTAGAACAGGGTCGATCGTATTATCTTAAATTTCTACGTGCTTTCCCTACAGTTCACGACCTCGCCTCGGCTACTCAAGATACCGTTTTACAGATGTGGGAGGGTCTCGGATACTATAGTCGCGCTCGAAATTTACATGAGACAGCTCAGCATATCAGTGCGAACCTCAACGGAACGTTCCCCAATACCTATAAAGGTCTTCTCACACTTAAAGGAGTAGGTCCGTATACAGCCGCAGCCATAGGCTCATTCGCTTTTGACTTGCCGACCCCGGTATTAGATGGAAATAGCCTCCGTCTGGTTATGAGATTCCAGGGAGAGGATACACCGATCAATGAAACCCGTGGAAAGATCTTCGTGCAACAGTTTTTGTCTGAAGCTATACCCGCTCAGCAAGCTGCTGCATTTAATCAAGCGCTGATGGACTTTGGGGCTACGGTTTGCAAACCTAAATCACCACTTTGTGAAAAATGTCCCTTTCAGACTAAATGCAAAGCCTATCGCTCCCATCGCGTTCATACCCTACCTGTAAAAAAGAAAGCGAAAGCCAGAAAACATCGGCACTTTCATTACTTATTGATTCGCAAGGACGATCGTGTATTGATTGAAAAACGCAATGAGCCGGATATTTGGCGCGGTCTTTTTCAGTTCCCCATGCTCGAAACCATTGATCCCCAAAAGCCGAATGCGAATGACTTTGCTGAGCGCATTAAAGTTTCTCCATCCGCGGCCGAATTTGAGTTTCTCAGCCACCATACCCAAACCTTAAGTCATCGGTTTATTCATGCTTATTTTTACAAAGCTATAAGCGATGAGGACTGGGCAGAAGAGTTGGAGGGTATGTGGGTTACAGAGTCGGAAATTCCAAATTATGGCCTTCCCAAAATTATCCGGGATTTTCTCAACTCTAAGCAAAAAAGTTTTCTTTAATTTTTGGCCTGCTTTTCTGGAGGATACCCTAAAACCGCCTGAGCGGTTTAGGGTCGCTATGCTTCGGGGCTCGTTCGGAAGCATCGGCCTCTGTCCACGAGATCGCCGATGGCGCTCCTCGGGACTCCGGCCGCCTCACTCGGCCCACTATTCAGGTCATAAGTGCATGCCCTGAATAGTGGGCTCCGCCCCCTACGGGCTTGGACCCACTGCGCAGCGCTATCCCATCCCCTTTAGAGGTAAGTGCCAGAGAATACTACAAAGCGTCATCACAAGCTGAGGTATCGTAAATAGCACCAGAAGCCAAGTTATACCTGTTGAAATTCACTATCTTTGCCTCTCTAACGACATAAGCGATTTTCTCTATGATAAACAAAGTAACACTGATAGGCAATTTAGGTAAAGACGTAGAAGTTCAGGAACTCGAAAGTGGTAGTTTACTGGCAAGAGGGTCTCTGGCCACACATGAGAATTATCGTGATCGAAACGGCGAATGGCAAACCAAAACCGAATGGCATGACATCGTTTTCTGGGAAGCGCTTGCTCGGCGAGCTGGCGAGCAACTTAAAAAAGGGAAGCTGGTATACATTGAAGGAAAACTCGTTACGCGAAAATTCAAAGACAATGAAAATCAAGAACGGCGGATTACCGAAGTTCGCGTGAATTACTACAGGCTTCTGGAGCGTTCTGAAAATGCAGAATCTGAAGAAGAATTAGAAAAATAGGAAATGATTTTCGGAAAAGCCATATTGTTAAATAAACCTACAGACTTTGGACGCAGATGAACCACCGACAGGTGAGTCGAGTAAGGCATTTTTAATGGGTCTTTTTTTGATCAGTGCTTCTGGTCAAGGGGGACTGCTTGCTGTATTCTTTTTGTTGATTCTTATAATAAGTTCGGCCTTAATCTCAGGCTCAGAAGTGGCGTTCTTTTCCCTGGATCGGAATGATTTAAGAAAGTTAACAGAGGAAAGTAGTGTCTCGAGCCAAAAAATCATAAAATTGTTGGATCGTCCCCGCCGCCTATTGGCGACTATTCTCATAGCCAATAATTTCATTAATATTGCCATTGTTATTGTTTCTGACTATCTGATTTGGGTCTGGATATCTGAAGATATATTTACGGTTTGGGCTAACGAACTTCTCGTTTATATTCCCGGACTCCTTTCTGAAACCCTGCTTGCCCGCATTTTCAATTTTATTTTAGCTGTTGGAGTGGTCACTTTCATTTTGGTTCTATTCGGCGAGGTGACACCGAAAGTTTACGCCAATGTAAATGGACTTACATTAGCTCGATTTATGGCTCGACCACTTCACATTATTGACAGAATCATCTCGCCCATTAGCAATTCTTTGGTCTCAATGTCAAAATCTTTGGAAGCCCGCCTTGGAAATGCCTTTAAAAAAGATGTTAATCGAGAAGATATAGACCGGGCTATTGAGCTTACAGTGACTCAGGACAAGCATACGGCACACGAAATAGATATTTTAAAGAGTATTATGAAGTTTGGAGACGTTACTGTCAAACAAATTATGTGCTCGCGTGTGGATGTGGTTGCATTGGATGTGGAATCACCATATGACGAAGTCTTACAAACGATTAAGGACTCTGGATATTCTCGACTTCCCGTTTATGACAACGATTTTGATAATGTGGTTGGAATACTTTATGTAAAAGACTTGCTGGGGAACCTGGATCGCGGCAAAGATTACGATTGGACTCATCATTTACAAGACGAAATCCTTTATGTTCCGGAGAATAAAAGAATCAATGAGTTACTGAAGGAGTTTCAGCAGAAACATCTGCATATGGGCGTCGTGGTCGATGAATTCGGAGGCTCAGCCGGTATCGTAACCCTGGAAGATGTTATGGAGGAAGTCATCGGTGACATTAAAGATGAGTTCGATCAGGAACGAGAAGTCGATTACGTTAAGCTTAACGCCACTGAGTTTATTTTTGATGGAAAATCCATGTTGAATGACGTGTGTCGAATTACAGGCCTACCCACCGACTCCTTCGACTCTATTAAGGGTGATGCCGACTCTATAGCGGGCTTGTTTTTAGAGTTGACCGGCCGCATGCCTATGATTGGTCAGGAGGTGAAAGTAGGGCGTATCAGTTTCCAGGTTGTAGCGGTATCCAAACGAAGAATTGAAAAAATTAAGATGATTCTACCCCAATGAGAACAATAACCTTTTTTTTCTTGCTCCTGATCTTCATTATGGCCTGTGGCGAAGATAACTCTTCGCCAAAGCCGAGAATGTTCCCCAAAGTGGAATACCCCAAGGGCAGCATCTACACATTCCAGTATGAGGACTGTCCTTTTACTTTCAAAATACCTGACTACACTGAAATTGATCGCGACCCAAGATACCAGAGACTGAATCCGCCCCATGATTGCTGGTTTAATATTAAATACCCTATGTTTCAGGCGCAATTGTATTGCAGCTACGCGGCCCTAAACGGAAGGGAATCATTTGATAATTATAAGTCAGATGCATTTGAAATCGTAGATCAAATTAATCGCCGATCCGATTATATGGAGGAGTATAGGTATGAAAATATTCATGGTGTAAGTGGTGTCGTCTTTGATTTTTCAGGTCCGGCTGCCTCACCCATGCAGTTTTTCCTCAGCGATTCCACAAACCATTTTTTTAAATTAGCACTCTATTACGATACGCAAAATGAACCCGATTCACTGGGCCCCATTAGCGATTTTATAAAACGAGATATGGGCCGGATTCTCGAAACTTTTCAATGGTCCGGTAAAGACTAATATTTTTCTCAATAAGCGAAGGGCCTTCCTTTTCGTATTATATAATATAACTTGTTTATAATCAACGGACACTAAAATGTACAGAATGCAGAAACTTGTCTTCTTTACTATTTCTATATTTTTCTATTTTGGATTAAATATTTCTTTTTTGGATGCCCAGAGTATCATCAAAGGCCGGGTTGTAGAAGCAGAAAATCAAAGACCACTAACGGGAGTTCTTGTTTATACAAATGATGGTAAATCTGATGTGAGCGATCGGCAAGGGTATTTCGAAATTACGCCTACAGGAAAAAGTCAATTTCTGATCGCCACCTACCTGAGTTATAAGTCAGACACGACGAGTTTATCAGGCCTGGATAGTTCTTACACCATAGAATTAGCTGAGAGATCCACAAGCCTGGAAGAAATAATTGTTCGCTCTCATCTCACACCCTATAAAAAAGACTTTGTTGGGTCTAATTTCCGTCTCTCTCCGCAGCAGGTGAGCAATCGGAATGCATTGGAAACAGGAGAGCTCATTCGAACCATTCCCGGCGTAAATATGGTCGGTGATATGGGCTTGGGGAATCGGCCCAATATTAGCATTCGCGGCAGTTGGGGACGGCGTTCGAAAAAGATATTGCTCTTAGAAGATGGAAGCCCCGCCTCACCGGCACCCTATGTCGCGCCCGGCGCATATTATAACCCCGTTAGTGACCGTGTAGCATCGGTTGAGGTATATAAAGGCGCCGATATGCTTCGATATGGCCCCAATAACATGTTTGGAGCCGTAAATTTCATAACGGCCAAGCCCCCTCAATCCCCTCAGGCCCGGCTTAGGGTGGTTGGGGGACAGCGCAATTATATGACGGGACTTCTATCCTACGGCGGCACCTGGAATAAGGTGGGGGTTCTCGTAGAAGGTGTATACAAACGATTCGATGGCTTTCGGCAGAATTCAGCTGTGGAAATGATGAATTTAAATGCGAAGATATTTGCTGAGTTAAACGAAACGCAATCTTTATACTTTAAGGTGTCAGGGCAAATTGAGGATAATCAGGCATCCCTAACCTCAATCACGCCCTTCACATACCGATTAGACCCGCTTCAGAACCCGTTTGATGCTGACCAGTTCACAATGCGCCGTCTGGGATTGGATGCCATACACAAGTACGCAGCTCCAAGCGGCTTGAATATCAAAAGCAAATTATATAGCTCGACCTTTGAACGCGATTGGTGGCGACAAGTTACGGATCTGGTTCAGGCAGATCAAGTGGAGTCCTATCTGGGCGAAGATATTTTTGAGGAACGGTACAGTTATCTGCGCAATAAATCTTCGGGGCTTCATGACTATGTGCGAGTGGGTCGCGTCGTGGATGGCAGAGAAAGCACAACGGATAGCCGATGGCTCTTCAATATTATAGGTCTAAAGGAAACCATTGATTTTGATTGGGCAGTTGGTGAGAATACCCATAATATTGAGGTGGGCTTGAATACCCATTTTGAAACTTTTTCTGATATTTTTCTCAGAGCCGACAGTTCGCGGTGGGCTAGGAGTGGCGAGGTAGAGCGTGATATTTACTACGAAGTCTGGGCGTCCAATGTCTATTTGCGGATGGCTTTTCAGTGGGGTCGGCTAACTGCCACACCTATTTTTCGGTTAGAACACGTCCAGATGTTTCGTCAGGATCGGAAAGCAGCCGCACAGAATCCCGACTTGACACCAGAGGGGGGAAATAAACAAGAAAACACCTATTGGGTTAGCCAGCCAGGTTTGAGCTTGTCTTATGATTTAGGTGTTGGAGAAGTCTACGGGAGTCTCTATCGTGGCTTTATTGCACCATCAAAGGTTTTTGGCTTTTTGGTCGAACGCAATGGGGTCGTGGTCAACCCACTGGCAGGCGAAGAAATCAATATTGAACCAGAGCTCAGCCTCAATGCGGAACTGGGTTGGAAAGGAGAACTGATCCCCAATCTGCTCAATGGGCAATTGACAGGTTTTCAAACTGAAATTGAGAACTTTTTTGCTGCGGGACGCAATGAGGTGTTTGAAGAACTGGGTACAATTCGCACGCGAGGACTGGAGGTCGCCCTCTCCGCTCCCATCCTAAAAAGTAGAAACCACTACCTCAACCTGGAATTCAATGGAACATTTATGCAGTCTCAGGTGATGGGCGGCAAGCTGGTGGATAGAGATCTTTTTTCTCAGGTCATTCACAATCCGGCAACGATACAGGAATTTTCTGATAAATATAGTGCTAACCCTAGCGGCTATAATGTGTATGTGAGAAACGATGCCGGAGTTTCAGAGCTATGGTTTCAGCCCGAATTCCCTACCGATCGATTTTCTGATATTGAAAAGGTGGAGTTTAATTTTGATTCGGGAGGGCTGGACGAATACGAACTGCCATACACGCCCCAAATAAATCTGACGATCGCCTTGAACTATGATTACAAATCGCTTTCTGTTGGTGTATTGGGTCACCGGGTCGGCGAACAGTACACCTCTTTTGCTAATTTCAATGCCGAGTCTTCAGATGGAGCGATTGGTCGATTAGACGCATTTACGACCTTTGATGCCTTTGTAAACTATACCTGGAAACTAAAGAAAGGTCAGGAGGTTCAGGTTTTCCTGAATGCAAAGAACTTGGGCAACAATGTTTTTCGAGCCTCCAGGCTCAATCGCTTTACCTCAGGTGTTTTTCCCGGGGGCTTTCGACAGCTGATTGGAGGCGTAAATGTGAGCTGGTAATACCAATATGGCTTACCCTTTCTAAGCTGGAGTTTCTGCGGAGATTAAGCATTATTGAACCCCCAAACTACTTTCTAGTGTGAAAGTTATTCCTTTATCACCTTGAAGGTCTGCCACTTCCCCTTTTTATTTTTCAGACGCAAAACATAAGGACCTGCGGGATGACCTGCAAGTGAAATAGACTGATTTTGCAAGGGCCCACCCTCTGATAGTCGGGCTCCGGTAATGGAGTAGAGCTCCCAGCGTGCAACAGCGTCTCCGGAAATTTGTACTTGTTGGGGAGTAGGATTAGGAAAGAGAGAGAAACCTCCAGCGATAGGCCGCTCTGTGGTCGAAGTCGTGCTCTGTAGGCTACTTCCTGCATTTTCTATGGTCTCTTCGGCGGTGTTTTCAATGAATGCAATCACAACCATTTCTTCCTCCACCCAATCGGGATGAATGTCTACAACGCCCACCCAACTTAAGCTACTTCCATTCTCAGCGGGAGTGATCGGCACTCCATCCCGTCTTGAAAGAAAAGCTCGAAATACATTGTAATGCGTCGATTCACCATTGGGAGCGTCGTAGATCAATTCGCGTTCGACAGCGACGACGTAGAGTCGATAAGAGCTGCCAGCTGGAATCTCACCTCGCGTCGTAATAAAAACCTCTGTTCTGAGCGTATTGTTATTAATACTTCGACTAACGTCAAGCTCAATAAACGACTTGGTCTGTAAAGCTGCATCTACATCTGAGGGGTTTAGCATATTGCTCCCGGACTGGATTTTTCCATCCAGATATACAGTCGGCGTCCCTGGTGGACGGTAGTAATCGAATCGAGCGCTGTTGCCTTCGGGGTTGTGTTGGTGAAGTACACAATTAGGGTAGGGAGCTGACGGATGATAGCTGATGTGTAGTAAATCCTCTCCGTAGGATTTTCGAGCCTCGTGAAAATCAGGATTTCTAGCTCCACATATTGGACATCGGGTATTGGTAAAATGCTCCAAAATCGGATACTTTACCGCTTCTTGAGAGAATACATTCACTTCACTTAAAAGGAATAAGCTCAACAATAAAAAATATTTCATAGCCGCAGCACTTTAATTCAAGAATAAAACACAAAAGTACGATACTTTCATAGAAGTCTTTGATTCATAGGTCATTTAACATGTAATTTATTTGCTAATCACGAATCAAAACTCCATTAAACCCACTTTTGGGCTACAGTTGTGAACAAGCCCCTATTCCCCCCGCGCCAGGGATGGTAGTGGCCGCCCGGTGAGGGCGGGTCCCGA
>CAZVFU010000039.1:0-20560 GCA_964626595.1 uncultured Saprospiraceae bacterium | reverse complement strand
GCGCTACGACGCGGGATCTGTAGCTCGCATACCGTTTACCGACTTAGGGATTCCGGATCAAGTCCGGAATGAGGTATGAGTTGTTGGTTTGCGTCCTTTTTATTTCCATTGCACCGACCTGTGACCTGTTGAACACAAACCGTTTATCGACTAAGGGATCCCTGATCCAAAACAAACTAAAAAAACGTACTCCCGCGCCAGCGATGCGAAGCAGGCTGTCCGCCTTTGGCGGATAGAGACCGACCGAAGGGAAGGGCCGAGTGAATCCGCGGAAGACCGGCGAAGGCTGGGCTGAAGCGGCAATATGAACGAGCTGCGAAGCGTAGCGGCCCCAAAATATTTGGGGCGGCGCCCTAAAAATCAAACCTGAATGAATCGATACCTAAACTTTTGGGCTCCCATAATATTTAAGAATTGATGAAGGCATTAGATCATTGGTTTTCGGAACAAGGCTGGACCGTCTTTCCTTTTCAAAGAGAGAGCTGGGACTATTTTGACCGCGGATTCTCGGGCATTGTGAATGCACCCACGGGATCAGGGAAGACCTATGCCTTATTGCTTCCAGCTATGCGACAAGCAGCCCTACTTAAAGAAAAAGGCATTAAAGTATTATGGATCACGCCTTTACGAGCCCTGGCCCGTGAGATACATGAGGCGGCAAATCGCGCTGCTGAGGCTCTCGACTTCCCGGGCAAAATTGGTATACGAACAGGAGATACGAGTGCTACAGATCGACGAAAATTGAAAAAATCACCACCGGACGTACTCATCACGACGCCGGAGTCTTTGCATATCATGCTGTCTGCAGGGAACCCAATGGAATCCTTAGGAACCCTTTGTGCCCTTGTCGTGGATGAATGGCATGAGTTATTGGGATCGAAAAGAGGCGTACAAGTGCAATTAGCAGCCGCCTATTTGGCTCATCGAACTTCTGTTCAAATCTGGGGGATTTCAGCCACTATTTCGAACCTCGAGGAAGCTATGGATGCTCTACTTGGCGATTTGCCACAATCAGCTAAACAGACACTGATCCGGCATGAAGCACGGAAACAAATCGAAGTACATACCGTATTACCTGAGTCGGTAGAATCTTTCCCGTGGGCCGGTCATCTGGGATTGCGCATGATGGAAAGCATCCTTCCTATCCTGGAGTCCTCAAAGACAAGCCTGGTATTTACCAATACGAGATCACAATGTGAAATATGGTATCAGCGACTGCTGGAAGAACGACCAGAGTGGGCCGGTATCATTGCCATGCACCACGGATCGATCAGCCGGGAGTTGAGAGACTGGGTAGAACAAGCCCTGCACGAGGAGAGTCTGCGCGTGGTCGTCTGTACCTCCAGCTTGGATCTGGGTGTAGACTTTAGACCCGTAGAAACCATTCTGCAAATTGGAAGCCCTAAAGGTGTCGCCCGTTTTTTGCAGCGTGCTGGCCGGAGTGGACACCGACCCGGAGAAACCAGTGTAATCCATTTTGTACCAACCCACAGCCTGGAAATTCTCGAGGGAGCAGCCTTACGAAAATCGATCGAAGCAGGGATCATGGAAGAACAACTTCCCCATCTCCTCTCCTATGATGTTTTATTGCAATTTATGATGACTCTGGCCGCAGGGCCGGGATTCAAACCTAAAGAGTTTCTAAAAGAGATTCAACAAACGTTTTGTTACCGGCACCTCGATGCCAGAGATTTTAATCAACTGTTGGAGTTCTTGATGCAGGGCGGTCCGGGATTGCAAGCCTATGAAAAATATAAAAAGGTGGGTATTGATTCCTCCGGCCGAGTTCGCGTATTAAACAAACATATCGGTCGAAGGCATCGCATGGAAATCGGAACCATCGTCGGCGATCAGGCCCTTCTCGTTAAATTCAGTAATGGAAAAAAATTAGGACAAATTGAGGAATGGTTTATCAGTCAACTTCAGGTAGGTGATGTATTCTGGTTTGCCGGGCGGAATCTCAAACTCAAGCGCATCCGTGAGAATACGGTAACCGTGCAGGCCAGTAAATCAAAAGCCGGCCGCATACCCTCCTGGATGGGAGGTAGAATGCCGTTATCCAGTCAATTAGGGGCTGCGATCCGCGAACAGGTGGATCTATTCCGGGCAGGAGATATTACGGATCCTGAAATGGAAGCCCTGGTGCCGCTATTTGAATTGCAGGACAGTCGGTCGCATTTACCTCGCTCTGATGAGTTTCTGGTTGAGTATTTTGAGGATCGGGAAGGGTATCATTGTGTGCTCTACCCATTTGAAGGGCGTATGGTCCACGAAGGCTTAGGCGCTCTGCTTGCTTACCGTCTTAGCAGGAATCAACGGATTAGTTTTTCTATCGCCATGAATGACTATGGTCTAGAATTGCTCTCCGATCAGCCTTTTGAAGTAACCGAGGGGCGGTTACGCGAAGCTTTGAGCACAGAGCAATTGCAAGATGACATCGGCAAAAGCATCAATGAAGTTGAAATGGCTCGAAGGAAGTTCCGGGATATCGCTTCCATAGGTGGCCTTCTCTTTCAAGGATTTCCCGGACAACGAAAAAAGGACAAACACTTACAAAGTTCAGCGGGTCTACTCTTTGATGTATTCCAATCGTACGAACCTGATAATTTACTTTACATTCAGAGCTTTGAGGAGGTGAAAACCTTTCAACTGGAAGAAAGCCGCCTCCGAATGGCATTGGATCGGATCGCCACTCAGGAAGTTTGTATTGAGATCCCCGAGAAAGCCACGCCCTTCGCCTTTCCTATCATTGTAGACCGACTGCGCGAACGAATGAGCACTGAACAGTTGGAGGATCGCATACGGAAAATGAAAGTCAGGCTGACAAAGGACTAAGGGCAATCATATCGTTTTTACCGCTTATCAAAGAGTATCTCATGAAGTCAAAGCCAGTTCTTATCGATAAAATCTGCAACACCCCAAAAGGGATTTTTGCTAAAAAAATGGGGCGGCCGCGATACCTCTGAGATGACTGGATCCTAAAGTAAAAAGCAGATACGCTATCATTTTTTAGGGCGTGTCAGATGCAGTGGTAAATCGGGCTGTGATTGAGAAGGTTCCCATTCAAGAATATTGGCATTAAAGGGTTTGAACAGGTCTCGGGTGCTGGAATGGCAGGTAAAAATGATGACTTGTCTGTTTTTCGCAAAACTAGCCAATACTTCTGCCGTTTGTGCTGCTCGTTGAGAGTCAAAATTGACAAATACATCATCTAAAGCCACAGGAAGATCCTCTGCTTTTTCCTCGTACTCTTCGATCAAACCGAGCCTTAAAGCCAGCAATAATTGTTCTCTTGTCCCCCGACTGAGTTCTTCTACTTTCTTTTTCTTTCCTTTTCGAGTCTCCAGACGGATATCCGAATCCATGATAGACAATTCGATTCGTTTATACCTGCCATGGGTAATAGCTTGGAAGTATTGCTCGGAATTTTGGATAACCTTGGGCTGTTTCTCCTTCTCAAATTGCAGTTGAGATTGAACCAGTACTTCTTCAGCCATCCGATAACTCAGCCAATCGAGCTGCGCCTCCCGCATTTGAGTCTCCAGAGATTCCAACTGACTCAATTTCTTTTGTAAGTCATCGGGTTTACTGAGTTCGTCAATCTGTTGCTGAAGGCGTCCGGACTGCTCGACAATATTGTTGAGTTCGGATTCTAGCTCTTCCATCTGTTGGCTGAGACTTTCTCTACGATCTTCTAACTCCACCTTTGTCATTTGGTGCAGGGCCATAAGAGTAGGCTGTAATTCATCTGGCCCTGTTACATGCTGCATGGCTTTCTGAGCCTCATCCCGTTTCGCTTCCCAATCATCTCGAATCTCCTGCGCTTCCAGGTGATCTGCCCAGCTCTCCCCATTGGCAAGATAGGATTCTTCCCAGGCCTCGATACTCTCCTTGAGACGATGCTCTTCAACCTGGTTCACCTGCAGGTTGGCTTCAACATCCTCCAATTGTTGTTCTAATTGCCTTTTGCGTTGTAATACTTCGCGTGTTTTCTCAAATTGGTCCAAAACCCTTTGCGCATAAGCGATCAGATCCGATGGATCGGGAGTAGGAAAGGGTTCCAGCAAAGCCCTTAATTTGTTGATATGAGTTTTTGCTCGCTCCTCATTCAATCTCTCTTTCTTTATTTGCTCTTCTTTTTCAATATAGTCGGTGATATCCCTTTCGGCCGAAAGGAAAAGCGAGGGCGACCAATTTGTGGGAATGGGCGTGTCTCTCAAATGCTCTTGCCATTGGTTTAGCAATTGCTCTTTGGAATGTGCCGCTTCTTTCAATTTACTATCTACCTCTTGCACCTGTTTCCTAAGAGAAGCATTCTGGACTTCCCACAGCTGGCGTTGCTCCTGAAGAGCATCAAAAGCTTTCAGTTGATCGGCGAGGTGTTGTTCCCTTTTATGAAGGGTCTCCCATTCTTCTATGGAACGGTTGGGCTGACTAGAGGTAACTAACTTCCAGAGCGATATTCCCAGTAATAAAGTCCCAAGAACCATTAATCCAATAGTCCATAAATCCTCACTTTCGATAAAATACCCGGCTCCTGCTACTAAAAGCCCCATGATAAGAATGAAGACCCAAATCCCTATACTTGTTGAAGATTCTGACGATTGGGCTCCCATTCTTTCCCGCTGTGCTTGAAGCGATCTAATTTTCTCCGACACTGCCTCTTTGTCCGCCTCCGAAGAAATATCCAAGGAACTCAGGGCCTGTTGAAACTGTGACTCCTGAGTATTTGACTCGCTTATTCGAGGAATTAAATCAGCTTTGCGATCGCGTAACCGTTTTTCCCTATCGTCGCAATCGTGGAGCTGCTGCTGAATTTCCTGCGCCCGGCTGGCAAGAAGTTTTAGAGACGTGATTTGGAGAATTTGTTCTCGGTCCATTGTATCTCCCCAAGACGTCAAAATTTCGACCTGCCGTTTTTGGTAGGTTTCTATTTGTTCCTGAGATTGATTCAAATCTTCCTGTGAAGATTCTGCAAGTCGAATATTTTCCTGAATCACTCTTTCACTTGATAAATGATTCTCGAAAACCGGATCCCATTCGAGGGCATCGATTTCTCGCTGGAGTTTTCCCATTTTCAATTGTAGATCCTGGACTTCTCTGGAAATTTGCTTACTCCTTTTAGTCGCATCCGCATATTCCTCAACAACTTGAGCAGGAATACGCGGATTGTTAGGCAATGCTTTCAATTGTTTCTCGGCATTGCGCCATTCGACATACCGATCAAAAACGGTGACTAATAATTCCGCCTTTTGCAATTGCTTTTTGGATTGATCGATTTTTTGAACCAGCTGATCTCTTTTGTTGGCAATCAAGTCCAGCTCTTCATTGACCGCATCGAATTGGTCAATTGTTCCCTTCAGCATTTTCACCTCTTTCTGAAGATCATTAATATCCTGACTGAGTTGATTCAATATTTGCGTCCGTCCTCGTGGCAAATAGATCTCCTCCGCATATTTCCGGAGGTCGGACTGAACTTCGCCAAGCTTAACATCTGCCAGGCCCAGCCCCATACTAAAGATCTTATCTTTCATCTGGGAGTCCGTCAGATTGTCCTTTTCGGTTAACTCATCCAGCGTAATTCCATAAATGTTGCTATACAAATCTGCCTCTGCGTGATCCACGAACCTTCTCCAGTCCTTTTCAACTGTATATTCTTGATTGTTGTGTTGAAAAATAATATCATTCTTCCCCGAACGAAACAGACTCGATGATTCAGCTTGATTTTTCAAAAGAAGGTCAATAGTGCCTCCATGGCTCCCTCCATTTATTGGAGGTCTGCGTTCATCCGTTAGCCTGGGATAACCAAACAAAGTAAAGCGTATAAAGTCAAGGAGAGTGCTTTTACCAGACTCATTCCGCCCATAGAGCACATTTATACCCGGTCGGAATCCATCGACTACGTGATCCCTAAAAATACCGAAGCCATCAATATTCAACTTGCGTATAATCATTTTTTGTCCTGTATAAGTCGTTCAATAAGATTCCACTGCCCTTTTTCCAGTATTTCTAAACACTCCTGCTCTGTCAATTCAGGTATATAACGATTGAATTTAGATGATCGAATATCTTCAAAGAGTTCGAATGCCAGGGTTTTTAGTTGAGACTCATCCTCTTTCAAAGATTCAAATCGGCGTAGCACATCACCCACAAAATCAGCAGATTGAATACGCTCTTCGATATCAAATGCAGGCCGTGTGTTGTCAATAATTCGGTCGATATAAATGAACTGTGATGAAAAATCCTGAATTTGTTCGTGAAAATAGGACCTGATATCCTCTTCATTCAACTCGGAATGTAACGGAGTAGCCCCTCTTAAGGTCAATCGGACCAAAATGGAAATCTCCTTCCCATAGGCAGTGTCTTCTGCTAAATGAGCTAAGCGGTCATGAAATTCATTCAAATTGTCTACATCGGAAATATCCAGTTCCAATCGTTCAAATACCACCTCAGATAAAGGAAGAAATTCAGTACTATGAACATCTCCATTTTTAACATGAATTTTCATGCAACCTTTCAAGCCGGTTTCATTAAAATGCCGACCCTGGATATTGCCTGGATAGATAGCCAGAGGTTGGGATTCACTTACGATTTGTCGCTTATGAATGTGACCTAGGGCCCAATAATCCATACCCGCTGTCTGAAGGTCCGTAAGGGTAAAGGGAGCGTAATTGGCGTGTCCTGTATTGGAGCCAAAGTTTCCGTGTAAGACTCCAATAGAAAAGGCATCCGACGAATCAGACTTAAAAAGTTGAGCTAAATTTCGTTGCTCATCTCTTGTCGGATAAGAAATACCGTAAATACCTACGGATTTATCGTCTATGGTTTGCCCTATGCGCTCAACTTTGTCACCGGAAAATTGATAAACATTGGAAGGCAAATCCAGGTGACTGGACCATTTATCCAATGGGTCGTGATTGCCACAAATCAAATACACTGGAATGTCAGCTGACTCCAGTTTCTTCATCCCACTTAAAAAATGAAGTTGTCCGCTCAAATTGCCTGAGCCACTATCAAAAGCATCACCGGATATCAGCAGAAAATTAACTTTTTCATCAATACACCTTTGAATGAGCCTATTAAAGGCCGCCTGACTTTCAGAAATCAAGCGATCGGCTAATTGGGTATCCAAATGAGCTATGCTTTTAAAGGGACTGTCAAGATGCAGGTCTGCAGCGTGGATAAAAGAAAATGATGACACGATAATTATTTTTTCTAAAAATACAGATTCTTGTTCAGAGAGCGAAAGACAGCTGATTAAAAAGAAGGGAATATTTTATCATTGGGTGAAAAAAGTCCTTCACCGGCTAATAAAAACCCTGGATTGCCAAGGAACAGATTCCTTTAGATTTTGCCACAAAAAATGGGTAATAATCCTTACTTTCGCAGTCTATTCGAACCAAAAATTGACGTTATGATAATAGGCGTACCAAAAGAAATTAAGCCCAGTGAAAATCGTGTTGGAATCAATCCCGCCGGTGTACTAGAGCTCACAAAAAGAGGACATACAGTTTATGTGCAATCGACGGCCGGAGAAGGCAGTGGGTTTCTCGATGAAAAATATGAAGGAAGTGGTGCTACCATTCTTCCTACCATTGAAGATGTATATGAGAAAGCGGAAATGATCGTAAAGGTCAAAGAGCCTATTGAACCGGAATATAATTTAGTTAAAGAGGGCCAATTGGTGTTCACCTATTTTCATTTTGCCTCCTCAGAGCCATTGACCCGAGCTATGGTTAAAAGTGGTGCAACCTGCTTAGCTTACGAAACAGTAGAAATGGCCGATCGCTCTTTACCTCTTTTGGTACCTATGTCTGAAGTGGCTGGTCGTATGTCTATACAAGCTGGCGCACACTACCTGGAGAAGCCCAAAGGGGGTAAGGGTATCTTGCTCGGTGGAATAGCCGGAGTACAACCCGCTAAAGTCATGGTTCTGGGTGGTGGCGTTGTAGGCACTCAAGCTGCGAAAATGGCTGCGGGCTTAGGAGCAGATGTAACTATCCTTGATATTAACCTAAACCGTCTGCGTGAGTTAGAGAATTTCATGCCGCCAAATGTTCGAACGTTACATTCAAATGAATTGACTATACGGGAATTGGTTCCACGATTTGATCTTATCATTGGCGCGGTATTAATTGCAGGCGCTAAAGCACCGAACCTGATTACAAAAGACATGCTGACTCTTATGAAACCTGGGACTGTGCTTGTTGATGTCGCTGTGGACCAGGGAGGATGCATTGAAACCACCCGACCTACAACCCACGATGACCCCATTTTCTTTGTGGATGATGTATTGCATTATTGCGTAGCCAATATGCCCGGTGCTGTGCCTTACACGAGTACAACGGGGCTTGTTAATGCTACATTACCATACACTATTAAATTGGCTGAGAAAGGTTGGAAAGCGGCAGTCCAAGAGGATGATTCACTCCGCAAAGGTTTGAATGTCATCGATGGGAAAATTGTATACAAAGGTGTCGCTGAAGCTTTTGATATGGATTATGTCCCGGTAAAAGAATTATTGTAATGTTCAAGTCAACCCAGAGCAGGTTCGAGTAAGGAAGACCCCTTATTCTGATAAATAAAACGCCCGCGTCATTTTATGATATGCGGGTGTTTTTTTTCCATTGGATTGAAAAAGAGTCATTGATTCTATAAGAGCTTGCGCTTCATCACATTGTTTTGACCATTCAAGTAAGCTTAATGTGAAATTCTCATTTTTTGAATGGCGTACTCGTAGTTCTCTCTTTAAATACCATGAATGGTTTAGCGCCTCTAAACAAATACGTTTCCGCTTCACATGAGGAATAATAATATTCAGAGTCGCTGATGGACTGCTTATTTTATGTAAGTTCCAGAAAAATTGATTGAAAAAATAGGCCGTTGTGTGGCGGTAACTGTCTCTGAACTCATCATGCGGATGCGTGCCAGACGAAAAATACGGTGGGTTAGAAACCAGGGTGTCAAAACGGATTTTGGGCGAGGGTTTCATTCTTAGAATATCTTGACGCTCCGCAACTATTCGCGAACTCCAGGGTGAATGGGTTGCATTCACCCGAGTCAACTTAACAGCGTCACGGCTTTTGTCTATTCCCATAATTTTCACGCCAGAATTTCTTTGAGCGATCATCAACGATAAAAGACCAGTGCCGCAACCTACATCTAACACTTGATTAGCGCCCACAACATCGACCCAACTGCCCAATAAAACGCTATCCGTGCCTACAGGCATTACATTCTCATCGTGATGAATGGTAAATTGCTTGAAGTGAAAAGGTTTAGAGTGCACTATTGTATTTAGGATTCAAGGAGCAATAGTTTTAACCTGCCTGTTAGTTGTTCACTTCGATAGTGGATATAATACATGCCGTCAGGCAAAGAGGGTATTCCGGAAAGGGAGTTCATGCCAGGAACTAAGACTTGATTTGATAATTCGATAACGCGACCATCAATAGAAGAAATAAATAATTCAAATTTTTGAGCTTGATCGCCGCCCCAGTGCAGTTGTACTCGATGAGCTACTGTGGGTTGAGGAATAACTCGCAGACCAGAAGGAGAAATAGTTTCTGGATCTTCGGCAAGAATACACTCGGAATGAAGCGGGTCATTCTCACACCAACGTGCCATGAACTCCTCTAAAAAAATCAGAGAAAGATCTTCCTCAAATAAAATCAAGAGGTTCTCGTCATTGGTATCTTCTGCCTTCTGTGTCCAATTATGGGACCCTACAATAAGCGCTGATCGCTCAGTTCCGGGGTCTATTATGGCGTACTTATGATGATGAATAAAACCTTGATTTGAGGCTTGAACATCAACCCCATTATCTCTTAAGGTAAAATACTCCCCTCCATTGTCATTAATGTTATTGATAATCCCCTTTATTTGGACCCCTTGACTTTGCTTATCCAGCAAAAGATCCCGAATTTCATTTTTCGTGAAGGTCAGTAAGCTGAAATAGATCTCCTCTTCCGCAGATTCCAGTGCGCGGAGAATCCCTTGAGTGGTGCCATCAGAAGGTGAAAAATACGAGCGAACAGGAAACGTCCGAAAGAACAAATCCTCAGGGGTGTTATTTAACTTATCATCTCCTCTTATCGATAATTCAGATTGATAGAAATCGTCTTCCCCTCCCCACAAACTTTCAAATTCCTTCAAATAAATACGGGCTAACATTTGATCTTCAAAAGTTAAAGCTGAATTGGGGTCAGTATAGAGCTGGTTGCGAGTCAAGTTCGTACCGCCCATAAATAACCACGCATCAGAAGGGGATTCAGGGTCAATAACAATAAACTTATGATGCATTAAGGCATTGCCTCCACGGCCCATCCGAAATACTGGAAAGGCCGTATTTGAAAAACCGAGATTTCGATTGTTTCCGTCAACGATGCATCGAACGCGAACCCCTCTTTCGTGTGCCCGGTCCAAAGCGGCGCGTATAGTCAGATTATTAAAATTATAGGCACATAAATTCACTTCATCCACTGCATCATCGATACGATCTGAAATCTCATTGACCAAATTAGCTCCTTCCACATAATAATTCCAGCGAATAGGTATGCTATCCCGTATGGAATTGTTAAAGAAGACCTCAACGTTTTTAGAGGAGGTTGACTGAGTGGATACCCAGTGTTCACGGTAAAAAAGGGTATCTACTTCATTATAAACCGAGTATTCCAACTCATACAGCTGAGCAGGACTCAAATCATCAATCATGATGGATTCCTGACCGCTACCTGAGATAAATACGGTATCCGTTTCCATCAAATTGGAACGCACAATCACATAGCCCTCAAAATCAGATGATAAAGACAAATCTATAATGAGAAAGTCAGTTCCCGCATTACTCATTAAGGGAGGAGCTTGCCAAACCAAACAGCCGGACTCTTCGGCAGATTCTACTTTCAACAGCAAAAAACCTAAGCCTTCATCATCTCTATATGGAATACCAGAAAAAGAGAAAAGGGAGTTATCAAACTCATTTCCTAAAAAGGAGGCCGTTTCAGGTACCCAATAGTTGATACGTTCACCGTCTAAAAATTGCACATAATCACCTGAAGTCCATACCTCGCTTTCAGTAGAGTCCCAAAAAACGCAGGAAAGATTTGTGTATTCGCTACTTTTTCCTGAATCGGCAATTCCAGGCTGAGGATCTGGAAGCTCTCCACTCCCGAGTAATTGATATTCGAATACTTCTCCAATTTCATGGAGCCCCTGAAAAATCACTTTTCTACCCCGAATCCGAATTCGGTCTCCCTGTCTTACGTTTTGGTTGAAGGCAATATCGGGAACATAAATCGCGATGCCGCCAGTTTCATCTTGAATGAAGCGAAGGGATCGCTCATTTGAGGGGTTCAAAATCACCCCCTCAACTTCTACAACTGTGCCTTCTTGAAGATCCAGCACTTCCGAAACCGGTATAATCTGAGCGGATACCCCGGAAATAAAAAAAAGTATGCCCAACAAGAAGAAGGGCATACTTAATATTTTTCGATAAGGAAGGAGCATATTTGTATTATTCGACAACAATATTGTCTAAACGGTAGGTGGTCGTGTTTGTTGCGGCAGTTCCTTCATACTTGTACCCAACGTAAACTTGAGTCCCATAAGAGGAAAGATCAATTTGACCACTATCTATCCAATCGTATTCCTCATCGCCTGACCCAGCTACGCGGGCTTCTGACAATTCTACCCAGGATGCCGAACCTGCATCACCTGAAAAGTCCGTAGAAATCCAAACGGAAAGACCATCATGCTGGTAAAACGCCTGGGCACTTTCAAAGGAAAGCGTAGGTGTCTCAGTCGTATTAATCTCGGGAGTAACCAACCAAACTTCATTACTTGCTGCATCGGCATTAAAAGAAGTCATCTGAGCAAATAAGTTTTGCTCAAAACTTCTATATATCCATCTTCTATCACCAACCGTGGCTTGATTTGTCCAGCCACTTAAATTAATTTCATCACGATCTTGGCCCGATTGAAAATCTTCATTAATCTCATCTGTAGGGTCTCCTCCACCTGTACCAATGACTACAACATCATTAAGGTTACGTAGACTCAATTGCTGGGACTCTTGATTTCCCCCCTGAGAAACTATGGCAGTAATCCTAAGCGTATCTGTAGGGAAGTTATCATTAGCCCAATCGGCACCCAGCGAGGTAAACAAATCCATTTGAGCCGTTCCATCATCCATGACAACAGAAAAAGCCCAATCAGATCCACCCGATTTTGATAGCTGAACATTATCAACCTGAACCAATGTAGATTCAAGATTGTCAAAATCAGCTAATATCTCACTCAAAGAAAGTACGCGAGGCGTTACCGTACTGCTGCCATCCTTACACGCACGACTCAAGGGGACATTATTCACCTGCAATAATCCTTGGAATTCAGAAAGCTCTTGTCCAGATACATCTACTTTGACGCGATCATTGAGAGAAAAACTATGATCGCTTGAAAATCTAACAAGGATACCGAATCCGTTGTCATCCTGAACAAACATATTTTGACTGTTGATATTGCCCGAATTTCTATCGGAAATAACAGTCCCTTCAATGTAAAGGTCATTCGGCAGGTCCACCGATGAACCTGAATGTCGATTTCGAATATCTTCAATCGGCTCCAGTGTTCCACTGAAATCGCAATTTCCGCCGCCGGTGCCATCACATCGGTCTCCACCCATATCCACATCATTCAAGTTTCGGATAAACAGCTGCTTGGTTGTACCAAAAACAGAATAAACTCCAACAATGCTGCCTCGACCTCCCGGAAGGGTTTGATCAGCAAAATCAGCGAAACCGCTTGATCTCAGAACGATCTGGTTCCCATCACAATCTTCCAGTGTTCGATTTTCACTTCTCAGATTCTCTGCATCCGCAAAAGTTAAACCTAATTCAGATTCGACCACCTGCATATCATCGAGCTCTACTAAGGTGGACAACTCCTGAAACCCTAATTCATTTACAGAAGTGACCTGAGGAGTGATAAATTGCTCGCGTTGACCTTTGGTAATATATTTATCTAACAGGGTTTCCTCAATACCACCCATTTGCTCAAAGCCATCGTCATTTATAAATATGGATCCTCCCATTTGAATCAATCCATTAAAATCACCAATAACTAAGTCTTTTGCCTCAATATAAATTCGACGACCAATTGGATAATCATTATGAAGGTCACGAGCATTTAAAAGCAAAGTGAGACCTGTACCCTCTTCATCTTGAATTACAATAGATCGAAAGTAATTCCCAGAAAAGTCATCCGCTATAACAACGGCTGACACAACCCAGTCTTCTTCTATTGTAACAAAAGTACCCTCCTGCCAAAGATTTACAATATCAGCCAAAGTAGCATTGGTCTCAATATCAGGAACCTCTTCATCCGGAATTTCCGGAACATCAAAATCTTCTTTAACACAAGAAGCTATAAGAAGTGCAAAAACACTTAAAAGCAGAAAAAATGAAAATCGTATATTTTTCATAGCTGTTTCAATTTTACAATTATATTCTTAGAGTGGCACTGACAAAATAATTCAGACCAAACATATAAAACTTGTTATTTGGAAATCGATCAACATTGGGCACATCGGTCTCCGTCCGAGCATATTCGAACCGAAACTGTTCGAATCCGCCGGTTACGATATCCTGGTTGTTGAGAAGATTGTTAATTCCTACGTTGATATACAAGTAATACCCTCCAAAACGAAATGATTTACCGCCAAACAAATCCAGCGTCATCGCTGAAGGGGCTTTTTCCTGGTGCACAATGGATCGATAAAGCTCGGAACCTGGCTCTACATTTGTTAATGCATTTGGTCGGCGCCGATCCGGATTCATGGCTAAATAGATGTGATCATAGTAGTTGAGGTTTAAATTCAAAAACCAGAAGTCCTTCGATCGATAAGACAAGCCAATCATCCCTGCAGTTTGGGGTACATTATCTTCAAAAAAGTTTTTCAGGAATACTGTGCTACCTTCAGATATAAAGGTCTCATCAGGATCGAGTACAATGGTAGCATTCGGTCGCGAAGTATAAATATAAGACCCAAGCGAGGTAGCGGCATTCACACTCAATGAAGGAAAAAGCTGCCATTCGACAGCAGCCTCAATGCCCATATGGCGCTTATCGATGTCAGTCATAATGTAATTAACAAAGCCCGCTTCCACGGACTGCCCGCGAGAGTCCACAATGGACTGATTAGCTATGGCCCCTACGTCCAAAAAGAAAGATCGGTTAAAGTATTGATCCCGAAAATTCATGATATACCCTGTAATCCGTGCTTTAAGATAGGGAGATCTCAAAATGTAGCCCCCCTCCAGACCTTCCGCTTTTTGTGAGGTCAAGCCCGGAATCAATGAATTTCGAGTTCGGGGTGAAGCGAAACTATTTCTAAAGGTAGGTGCCTCAGAATAGGCCATCGCATTGACATAAAGATAGTTTCTACCATCAAACTTATAGGTAGCTCCACCCTTAAATCCATAGGTAATGAACTCAGGTGACTCGGACTTTCCTTGTGAATTGTCCGGAAATTTACCATTCGCCCACTCACCATCACGCCAAAAAGTACTGTAGCCTCCTCGAGCAGCACCAAAAATTTCCCATCGCTTACTCGAATACTGCAACTGACCCCAGACTTCAGCTCGACGAACATGGCCTGTATAACTGTACTCAAATCGGTCGCCTTCTCGGACTACTTTATTCGGAGTGCTTAAATCATTAGATACAACCTGATCGTTGAGATCGAAATTTCGCAATAGGAAGCGGTCTACATCAAACCAAAAATCAGCCCCCAAAAGATCATCTATCAACTTATAGTTGTCAGAATTTAGCACTTCAAATTGGCCACTAAGTTGCATGGTCCAACGGTCGCTTAAGGTTTTATTAAAGAGAGAGCGAATACTCAATTGAGTCTGATCAAATCGCCGGTCTTCAATCATGTATCGCGCCACATTTCCATTAACGGTATTGCCTTCAATTCCATTCGCGTTTTGAACACTAAACGGACTATTTCGATTGACATCGTAGTAATGATCCCAATCCAATTGCATCCGATCCGGGTTGCTTGACAAATAATCTGCGACTTCAGCAGCAGCTTCCGGATTATCGATAGAACTGGGCAACTTGCGATAAAAGCTCGGCCGGGGATCTCTGGTTTTATCAAACCAATTTAATGCGGTGGACCCATTACTTCCAGTTCGAACACTTACCGTAGTAGTTAGAAAATCGCCGGCTTTCGGTGTCCAGTCATGACGTAAAATAGCAACGGGCTGATGGGTATGCCGCATACGGGCGTTCCGCTTTTCTCCATCTTGCCAACCCCAATTGCTATTGTAATAATTGGTACCCGCCAATTCATACATCTCATCTGTTCCAGGGAAAGTATTTCCTCTTCGGGAAGGAGACCCGAAAGCGGTAAAACTTAAAGCGTGTTGTTCATTGATTTTCTTCTCAACTCCTAAAAAATAAGCATAGTTATTGTATGATGTTCCGGGAATGTAACCTTCCTGAGCCCATCTGCGAGACATGGAAAGAGAATATGACCACCCCGATGGCAATATCCCGGAATTATGGGTAACCATGATTCGATTTCTGTAAGTCCGATTTGAGGCTGCATAGGAGACCCGAGTCGTTGCTCGCTGTCTGGAAGGCCGAATATCGATGTCGTTGGCACCCAACATTCCACCAAAAGCATAATCGGTCGCACCCATGCCTACATCTACTCGCCGCAATCGAAACATATCATTGAGTCCACCCCACAATCCCCAAAAGACAAAATTACTTTCAATATTGTTAATGGGGGCACCACTGATGAATACTCGCGAGTGCTCGCTATTTAAACCTCGAATTCGAAATCGAGCGGCACTCCAATTGTATGCTGCCGCACTCACAAATACATCGCGCGAAGCCGTCAAAATACCCGAAATATCTTGAGAACCATCTAAATCATCATTGAAATCGCTATCTGACAAGACCACAGTCGGTATATTATCGGCAGATGAACGATCATCGGCACCCACCTGACTTTTCAAATCTCTGGCAGTCCACTCCATTTTTATCGTGCCCAAATTGAGATCCTCTTCCATCTCAATTTCCTTTACGAAATCCTCGTGCTCGTCCACCCGAATCGTCAATACATAACTGCCCGCGGATATATTATTCACCCTAAAACTACCGTTTAAATCAGGTATGACGGTTTCAAAACCAGGTAATAAACTGATCTCGGCATTAGGGATCGGCTGTTCGGTGACTGCATCCAATACTCGACCTTCAATAGAGTATTGTGCGGACAGGAAGCCCGAATACGCGAAGACCAGAAATAAGGGGAGAAAAAGATATCTGCTCATAACTTGTTCTTCTGATTCAGCCGCAAAGGTAGAATTTTTTTACGCTTAAATATTAATTTGCGATTAAATTGATGCACGTGCCATTTAAATTATAAATTTCACCTTACCTTCGAAGCTGAAACTTGATCTTATGTCGCAAAACACATTAACCTCATTCGTCTTTGGCCTCTTATTTTTTCTCAGCTTTATCAATCTAAGTGAAGCACAACAAGAGTACAAAATTGGATTAGTCGGTTTTTATAATTTGGAAAATCTTTTCGACACCCTGAATCAGGATGACGTGAAAGATGAAGACTTTTTACCCGATGGAGATTATGTGTGGAATACAACAAAGTATTACGATAAACTCGCAAACCTGGATCGTGTTCTCACTGAAATGGGTGCCAACTACAGCCCCGATGGATTGGCTGTCATTGGTGTTTCAGAGGTCGAAAATCGATCTGTCCTAGAGGATTTGATAATTCAAAAAGGGATAAAAGAAAGAGATTATCAAATCGTTCACGAAGACTCCCCAGACAAAAGAGGTATCGATGTAGCACTATTATATCAGCCCAAATATTTCTCCTATGAAGGTCACGAAGCTGTTCGAGTTCCTCTGGTAGAAAAAGAACTCGGTAGTCGCCCCACGAGAGATGTATTGCATGTATGGGGTAAATTTGATGGAGATGATATGCACTTCTTAGTTAACCACTGGCCTTCTAGAAGCGGAGGTGAAGCAGCATCCGCTCCAAAAAGAAAATTAGCTGCCCAGGTCGCTCGCAAAATTGTAGACTCTATATTTCAGAATAACCCCATGGCCAAAGTAATCCTTATGGGAGACCTCAATGACGACCCGACCTCCCCTTCGGTAAAAGAGGTGATCGGCACCCATGCTAAAAAGCGAAAGGTAAAAGCAGGTGAATTTTATAATCCATTTGAAAAGTACTACAAAAAAGGCATCGGTTCGAATGCCTGGCGGGATTCCTGGAACCTATTTGACCAAATGCATCTCTCCTATGGACTCATAGATCAGCGCCAGCAAGGATACCGCCATTACAAATCGGTAGTCTTTAATACGCCTTACCTGATATCTAAGACGGGCAACTTTAAAGGCTATCCATTTCGTACCTTTGCCGGTTCCCGATACCAGGGAGGCTTCTCTGACCATCTCCCGGTATATAGTGTTTTTGTAAAACCCACCACGCGTTAAATGAGCTTTTCCCTACCCCGAAAACTTTCCACCGAATTCGAAATTCTTTTAGACGAACTCGAACATTCAAAAAAACACCTTTTTATTACAGGGCGGGCAGGCACAGGAAAATCTACCCTTCTGCGTCTATTTACTAAAACGACCCATCACAAACCCATTGTCCTGGCACCCACCGGAATAGCAGCACTTAATGCGGGCGGACAAACGATTCACTCCTTTTTTAAGTTTCCTCCACGCCTCCTGACTCCGGATATGATATACCGACGGCGGCAGCGGAAAATGTACGAGCAAATCGATACGCTAATCATAGACGAAGTCTCCATGGTGAGATCCGATATGTTTGAAGCCATGGATTTATTCCTTAAGAAAAATCGAAATAGCTCTGAACCTTTCGGTGGGGTCCGTCTGATCTTATTTGGTGACCTTTTTCAACTGCCACCAGTGGTTTCATCAGGAGAAGAGTTGCAATATCTCCAACATCATTATGAATCGGAGTACTTTTTCAGCGCCCCGGCTTTCTCAGAACTCGACATCGATATCCACGAACTTCAGACCGTATACCGTCAGGAGCAACGATTTTATCTGGATATCCTCGATGCCATTCGACGGCGACAACTCGACTACGAACAACTCGAAACCTTGAACCAACGCGTATTCCCGGAAGAACTCCCTTTCAAGCCTCCATTTATTACGCTAACGACGACCAATGCAAAAGCCGATGCGATAAATTCAGAAAATACGCAACGATTGCCGGGAAGAGAAAATTTCTACGCTGCACGAACCGAAGGGGCGTTCCCAAAGCAGCTGGAGCCCACCAGCAAACAACTCATTCTCAAAGAAGGTGCCCAGGTTATGACCCTGAAAAATGATCCGGATGGGAAATACGTCAATGGAACCATAGGGACTATCGTAAAATGCCATCCGGAAAGCATCGACCTACAACTTGACGATGGACAAACTGTCCAGCTCAAACGCGATCGATGGGAAATGATAAAGTATAAATGGAATCCTCAGTCTAATGAAATCAAGGCCGAAACCGTCGGCAGTTTTAAACAAATTCCCATAAAGCTTGCATGGGCTATTACTATTCACAAAAGCCAGGGAAAAACCTTCCATAAGGTAGCCATTGACCTCGGCAAAGGCGCCTTCGCCCATGGCCAAACCTATGTCGCTCTCAGTCGATGCACCACATTCGAAGGGATGGTACTGAAACAGCCTTTGCGGCCCCGAGATATTCAAGTAGACCCCCGAGTGACCGATTTTTACGAGCGATTTGTTATTGCCTAAAACAAAGTTCGCCAGCCCAATTCTTTCTCGAATTCTAAATTTTCACTACTTTTAGTATCAAATACATCTACTATGTCAAGAAATTCCAAGCGCAACAAAAAGATCCGAAAGATAAAACAACAGCGAGAGGGCAAGAAAGTACTGACCGTTATGATTATTGTGACGATCGTTATTCTACTTCTATTGTATTTTGGATTTCGAAGCTAAGCTATGAAAGCAAATTTAGATTTGAAATGCGAGAGTTCAACCGACTGGTTGACCACGGTAATGGATGACTTTCCTTCTTTTCTGCAAGACCATGCGGACTGCGAGCGCAAAGCCTCAAGCATGGCGATGAGTTTCGTAGCCAAATACCCGGATCGCAAAGAAATCATTCCGGAACTCATCGATACGGCCGTAGAAGAACTCGAGCATTTCCGCAGCGTACATGAGATTATGCGCCAAAAAAATGTGCCTCTTCCGACCAAAATGCAAGAGGATAAATACGTCAAAACCCTAATTAAACAGTGCCACAGCGGACGCGAAGAACGGTTTCTAGATCGGCTTCTGATTGCCTCCGCCCTGGAGACAAGAGGTGCAGAACGATTTCGACTCGTGGCAGAGGCCCTGAAGGATCCAGACTTAAAGGAATTTTACAAAATGTTGTGGATCTCAGAGGCCAAGCACGGACATATCTTTGTTAAGATGGCGCTTAACTATTTCCCGGAACAGCAGGTCTACGATCGATTGGAAACGTGGATGAATCGGGAGGCAGAGGTCATTCAGCAGTTGCCTTTGCGCCCGGCCTTACATTAGCCATATAATTTTTTGGGCGTGCCCCTTCGCCCTTTGCCTTCGGCTTCGCTCAGGAATCAAGGGCTTCGGGTCGGTCCCTTCCAGGGTTCGCTGGTCGCTCCGTACTTGAGAGACGCGACATCGCGTCTCTACAGCGTACTGCCTGCCCCTCAGGGTCAGGCACCTTCCAGGCACCTCACGCTTCCGCGCTCCGCGCGGGTGCATTCAACTGTATAGGTACACAAATGCACACCCCCTTATCCATACTTCTGTGGCGCTTTATAGTTCGACTATGCAAATAACAAAGACACCAAATTATCGCATATCTTCTTCGAGGGAACTCAGTTTAGCTGCACCAATTAATAAGCCTAGTATGCTTCCCAAAGCACAAGAAATCCATAAGAGAATTTCAGAGGATGAAATGAAAACCAGGCTTATGTAACAAACCAAAAATAATACGAGCGATATCGTGGTGGGCGTATTTCCTCTCTTTCTCAATTTGAATAGATTAGAACAAAATAGACCTACAACAAACATGACTAATGGAAGCGTAATGAATTTCTGAATATCAAAAAAACTGTTGAAGAAAGCTAATAAGAGAATGGCTAGAATGGTATAGACAATTTTCATTATTATACTTTTTATAAAAATACTAAAAGTTTATAAAATTGACCCAGTGCTGCAAAGGCGAATTTATCATCAAGCCGGATAGCCCTTTTTTATTCCTATGAATAGGAAAAGAAAGAAATGTTAGACCCAAATGTCAATATTGAGATACTAATCTGATAGTCGGAACCCAAAAGCACCAAAACGTAAACATTTCATAATCATAGGGTTATGCCGCATTAGCTAAAAATAATTTATTCAGGCAGCTTAAGCACCGATTTTACAGAAATATAAAAAATAAACAGTAAACCCTATTCCGGGTGAGGGATAGTAGGGGCCGCGAGGAAAACGAGCGGGTCCGAGA
>CAZVFU010000038.1:14419-21638 GCA_964626595.1 uncultured Saprospiraceae bacterium | reverse complement strand
TTGAAAAAAGCATTTTCCATATTGATGATAATCGCAATAATGCTGCCCAGTCTGGCAAAGATTGGGATATTGATTGACTTTAAAATCAATCAAGATTTTATTGCGGAGGTGCTATGTATCAATAGAGAGAAACCGATGACGATGTGTAATGGAAAATGTTACTTATCCGAACAACTACAAAAAGTTAAAGACCAGGAGGAAAAGCAAGCCCCTAACAGCAAAAAAGAACGATTAAAAGTGGTTTACTATTTTTCGAAAAGTTCTTTAGATTTCCTTCTTAGTGCAGACTGCTTCGAAAGCAAAATAAATCCAGCTTCTAGCGAAGAACTTTACACATCCTCTTTCATAGCTGGTATTTTCCGCCCACCGAAACTCAATTTGGTTTAGTTGCTTTGATTGGTCGAGCACCAATCTGTTTTAGGGCAAGCTGCTGAAAAGAGCAGACCTTGCTGATTATGCTATGTAAATGGCATATGCCCTTATTTATCAATTTCAAATCAAATTCAAAATGAGTTTCAAAACTATTTTGATGCTGGCATTTTATATGCTTTCATCAACACTAATTGCCCAATCTGAGCAAAAAGAAATCAGATTACTTGATGCAGAAAGCACCTTACCTATAGTAGGTGCTACTTTCGAATACGGTGAACAAAACGGTATTTCCGACAAGAATGGGGTTATTCTTTTTTCGCATGCCCCAGGAAAAACCCTACAGTTATCACACGTAAATTACGGATATTGGACATTATCTGAAGAAGTGCTTACTACAGCTATAAAAGATCAAGTACTTTATAAAAAAGAAGCCACGGTAAATCTATATCCCATCACCGTCATTGCAGTTAAACCGCAGAATGCTCAACCTGATGGCGAAATCAAGATTGAGTATCAGGACCGCTTAGAACATGATGCTGCCAGCATACTCAATCAAACTCCTGCATTTAACAGCATTCGTAAAGGAGGTAACTACGGATTTGACCCTGTTTTCAGGGGATTTAAGTATGATCAACTCAATGTAGTAATGAATGGGGCGCAAAGTGCGACGGCTGCTTGTCCAAACAGAATGGATCCGCCCACAAGCCAAATGGCACCTAACATGATGGATCGCATTGAGATATTGAAAGGCCCGCATGCCCTGCGATTTGGAACTGGTTTTGGTGCTACCATTAATTTTATTCCCGCAAAATTGAAATTCAGTAGTGAGCCGGACTTTTATGGACGCTTGTCTAGTGGCTATGAAAGCAACGGAAATCTCCTAAGAGGAGAGAGCCAAATTGGGCTTAGTGGGAAAAAATATGATGTGAGCTTTTTTGCCTCTTGGTCCCAAGGCGATGATTACACCACAGGGAATAACGAAACAGTCCAGGCAGACTTTACAAGAGGTAGTTTTGGAACGAATATCGGCATCAAATTGGCAGCTAATCAACAATTGCGCGTATCCACTACCTATAACAGGGCTAGAGATGCAGACTTTCCGGCCCTTCCCATGGATTTACGCGAAGATGATACCTGGATGTTTAATGCCAGACACGATATCCAATTTGAAGGTAAAAAACTGCAAAGTTGGAATACCACTGTTTTCGGTTCATTTGTGGATCACCTGATGAACAACCTGCTTAAACCGTTAGACCCACGCATGCTGAATGCCGAAACATTTGCAACAACCTATAATTATGGCGGTCGTACGGAAGGGATTTGGAAGCTATCAAATGCTAAAGTTTATGCTGGTGCCGACTTAAGAATTGAAGGTGCTCAAGGAACAAGAGTCCGGGAGTTTCTGATGGGCCCAATGGCTGGAAATACAGTAGAAGACAATGCCTGGCAAGATGGACGTATTAGCAAAACGGGCCTCTTTGCGGAATACCAGATCAATGGTGAGGTGTTTGACTACATGGCTTCTGGAAGGCTGGAGCTGAATACTGCTGACGTCAATGACCCTACTCAGGAATTTACTCAGGTCAACCCTGAGACTCAGATAACCCAAGTCAATCCAAGTTTAAGTCTGGGAATATTAAAAGACTTTGGAAATAAAATTCAAGCGGGCTTATGGCTGGCAAGAGCGCAACGAAGCGGAGGTTTAACCGAGCGATTTATCAACTATTTTCCGGTGGGTCAAGACCCCTTCGAAATGCTGGGTAATCCACAATTAGCCCCAGAAGTGAACTATCAGGCTGATTTAACCTTTAAATGGCTTATTTCTGAAAAGTCAATCCTTAATATCGATATATTTGCTGCATATCTGCAGAATTACATCTCTTCAGTAATTGATACTAACTTAACCCCAAGATTGCCTATGAGCCCGGGTGTTCGGCAATTTATAAATATTGACGAAGCCTTTAAGACGGGCTTTGAAGTTAGCTTGGATCAGAATTTATTTGCAGGTTTATCTCATAATTTCGGTATTGCCTATACCTATGGGCAAGATTTGGAACGAAATGAACCCTTGCCCGAGATCGCTCCATTGGACATCCGCTATTCTATTAACGGCAGCTACCTCAAAAACCGACTAAAACCCGAAGTAATTTTCCGTTACGTAGCAGAACAGTCCAGGGCTTCTGGCGAGTTTGGTGAAACGGCAACACCCTCATTTAGCTTATTAGATGTAAAACTTGGATATCAAGTCACCTCTGGCTTATCTGTAAATGCAGGAGTAAATAATATGCTGGACAAAAACTACTTTGAGCACCTCAACCGTTCCGTAAGGGGTGCTAATGCGCCAATATTTGCGCCGGGAAGAAATTTCTTTATGAACTTGAATTACGTATTCTAATTCGACCATAAATTGGCAAATAACATTGTATAAGAACAGTAGCGGTTTGGGTACAAACTCGAATCGCTACTGTTTCAATTTAAATACCTTACTTTACGAAAAGTGAGTATCTTGAAACCCACTACTACTCATATACTAACCGTTATTCCTTCTCGCCTCCCTTCGGTCGCCACGAAATGAGTTCTGGCGGGGATACACCATTCGCCTCCAAGTACCCATATCACCAAGGGGTTATAGAAAAGTCGAAGCAGATTTTTGTTCAGATCAAAGCGAGCCGAAGGAGTGTTTTTTAAGCAACGATGAGATGAACAAAAAGATCAAGGCTTGGTCTGTAAGATTTTGGAGGTGTGGGCACCAAATACTTCGTATCTTTCCAGCGGACCGACGTATAGCCGGCCGGCCGTAGTACATAATTTTATAAAAACCACACAATGAAATATATACAGTCAATTTTCCTTATTCTTTTCACTTTAACCTTACAAGCACAAGATTTTGATCTTTTGTTGAAAAAAGAATTAATTACTGATTGGTCAAAATATCCAGTATTTCCATATTTGATAGATTCGACAAGCACTGAAAAACAATGGAAACCAGAATTTAAATATCTCGACAGTATAGAAGTTTATAGTATAGCTTATTTGAGTGATGGATTGAAAATTCGTGGATTAATGGCTAAACCTAAAAAGGAAGGCAACTATCCTTGTGTGATATATAATCGTGGAGGAAATAGAGATTTTGGCTCATTAGTAGTTGCTCATGGTGCCATAACTCTTGGTAAAATAGCTAAAGAAGGATATGTTGTAATAGCAAGTCAATATAGAGGCAATGGCGGAAGTGAGGGAAAAGAAGAGTTTGGGGGAAGAGATGTGAATGATGTAACCATACTACCTGAAGTCTTAGAAGAAATTCAAGGAGCGGACACCGAAAGAATTGGCATGTTTGGTTGGAGTCGTGGTGGGATGATGACTTACATAGCATTATCAAAAATGGAAAAAATTAAAGCAGCTGTTGTAGGTGGCGCACCTTCAAATGCTTATAGTATTATAGAAGATAGGCCTGAAATGGAAACTAAAGTAATGGCAGAGCTGATTCCAAATTATACCGATAATAAGGATATCGAACTTGAAAAAAGGTCCGCCATAAAATGGGTAGATATCTTTCCTAAAAATGTTCCAATTCTTATGTTACATGGAAATGCTGATTGGCGTGTAAAACCAGAGCAAAGTCTAAACTTGGCCTTAGAATTTGAAAAATATCGAATACCGTACAGACTAATTATGTTTGAAGGTGGAGACCATGGAATATCTGAACATAAGAAAGAAGTCGACAAACATGTAGTCAATTGGTTTAATCGGTTTTTAAAAAACAACGAGGAATTACCAAATATGGAATATCATGGAAGATAAAAACTGTGTTCAACAATAGGTAACAGCAATTGCGGGAGTTCGTTAATCAAATGAAAAAGGTTACAGAAAATCAATATGTTTTAAACTGATAAAAACATATCCGTAAAGACCGCATCTGCGGCTATATGGTACCATTACCATTCCTAAACCAACAAAAATGAAATACAAATTAATACTGACCATCGTTTTATTCTTGTCGCTGACTAATTCTTATTCACAAAAACAGACATTTTCATTCGCTGCTACTGTTGAAATAAGTGAAGACGTAAAAGAACTATTTAAAAACACAGGGAGATTTTACCTTTTCCTTTCTAAAAATCCATATGCAGAACCTCGCACACAGACATGGCCATCACCATTCAATAAAACATTTGTATTTGCAAAGAACTGTAGTGGATTAAATTTTAACGCACCCATTAAAATAGGAGATGACGGTGATTGGATAACAACTGCAGATTGGTCCTTAAATAATGTTCCTGAAGGGGAATATTATGTCCAAGTTTTATGGGATCAAGATTTTAAGGAATCGAGAATAGACGCTCCTGGTAATTTGTATAGCGAGACAAAAAAAATTGTGATCAACCAACCAACTGAGATAAAATTGTTGCTGAACAGATCCATAGAAGCTAGGACAATAAAGACACATACCTTATCAAAGGAAGTTAACTTTAAAAGTGAGGTGCTTTCAGCTTGGTGGGAAAAACCTATGTATTTAAAAGCTTCTGTATTGCTTCCTCACAACTATGACACTAAAAAAGCATATCCAATACGATATAATGTTGCTGGATATGGAGGTAGGTACACGAGAATAAATAATTTACTTAATAATGAAGACTTTATGAAATGGTGGGAATCTGATGAAGCCCCTCAAATCATAACTGTTTTTTTAGATGGTGAAGGACCTTTCGGAGACTCTTATCAAATGGATTCAGAAAATAGCGGGCCATACGGTAAAGCTTTAACTACTGAATTGATTCTACATATTGAATCCAAGTTTAGAGGAACAAATTCATCAACTACCCGATTTGTGGATGGTTGTTCAACGGGTGGATGGGTTTCATTAGGATTACAGTTATATTATCCAGATGTCTTCAATGGTGTATTTTCTTATAGTCCAGATGCGGTGGAGTTCGAGAATTACCAACTTATCAATATTTATGAAGACAATAATGCTTTTGTAAATGAGTTTGGCTATGTTAGACCGGTTATGAGAAGTACGTCTGGCGAGCCTATTTTATCTCTCAAAGAATTTATTCAATACGAGAATGTATTAGGGTATTCTAATTCCTATCTTAATTCAGGTGGACAATTCAGTGCACATACCGCTTTATATAGTCCAAAGGGAAAGAATGGCTTGCCCCAACCATTATTTGATCCAGTAACTGGCGAGATCGATTCTAAAGTTGCCGACCATTGGAAAAAATATGATTTCAAAATACACACTAAAGAAAACTGGGAGGTATTAGGTCCTAAACTTCAGGGCAAAATTTTTATTTGGATGGGCGATATGGATAACTTCTATTTAAACCCTGCTACCAGAATGTTTGCAGATTTTTTGAGCAGTACTACAAATCCTAAATCTGATGCCGAAGTCGTTTTTTCACCAATGGAAGGACATTGTTCCCAGTATTCTCACAAAGAAGTTTTGCTTAAAATTCAAGAAAGGATTAATAGTATAAATAAGAAGTAAACGAATGGTAAAAATGTATATAAGCCATTAAAACGGCTCATATACTAAACGTTAGCTTATTCAAACCATAAAGATGAAAGTGCTGACTTCAAAACTCTCCTCTTCTTAATTTATTAATCGGAGACATCCTTCTGTTTTTAAAGCTATGCCAAGTACTGTAAAGGAAGAGAATACTCGCACCAGTTAATGCTCCATACACCACCAAACTATTCATTTCCCATTGTTTTACTGCAATAGCAATGAATGCCCATACCCCAACCATGGCTGCCTCCCTCATATTTCGATTAAAAATGAGATAGACGTAAATGGCCGTGGCCATGCCTATCATAAAAAGAGCCCAATAGGTTTCGCTTATAAAACCTCCTCTCCATCCTATACTCACCAGCCAGGCTGAAAAATTTGCGACTGTAGCTACAATAATCCATCCTAAATAAATGCAAATCGGCCACCAAACAAAAAATATAATCCGTACTGGAGCATCCCATATTTCGAGACGTAACCGCAAAGTCAGGACGATCAATGAAAAAAGTAATACGAACATAATGAGAATGGAAAACTCAAGTTGTAAGTGCATCCACGCAAAAATCCAGGCTCCGTTGGCTACATTTGATAAGGTAAACCAGATCCCAACTTGGGTTAGGACTTCATCCTGTTTACGTTTAAACCATACATTCCATTGATACCCTACAAAAGCAATCAATAATAGATAAATCAAGCCCCAAATGGTAAAAGCATACCCGGCCGGAGTAAAGAGGTTTTCATAGTTGGCACTTACTTCTCCTACCGTCAACCCATTTATTTTTCCCGTTCCTGATAAATAGTTCATAAGTAATGCAAACAGGAAGCTAAGAGTATTTAAAATTAGAAAAATCAATTGCTTCATGAGGATGTATTATCTGCTCAAGTTATAAAGATTTCTCTAATGTTCATTAGACTCTTTAATATAAGGTATCACAACAGCTCAAAACAATTTTGGTGCACAAAAATGTAGCCTCGTTTTCAAGAAAAGTCCTGAGTGTCGTATTTCCACATCAGTCCTATGATTATAAAAATATCTGGCTTGGCGGCGGCAAATTTTTATTTTATCCGCCAGTTCCTCTAAGCAGTTTCTCAAATCTTCTATGGGCAGACCAACCAAAATGCGTGGGACAGTGACCTCATGAATATACGCTTTTGAGAGTCTAGTGAGTATTTTTTTCTAAGAGAGAACATATTTATCAAATTGAACGAAATAAAGCCCAACAAACACCTCATACCGCCGACTCCTGATGTTGCCGCTATTAAAAGGTTTACTCGTTGTTTTTCCTATCGCTAATCTGTTGTAAATTACCTGTGACCCATGGAAGTGGCACAATG
>CAZVFU010000038.1:0-14319 GCA_964626595.1 uncultured Saprospiraceae bacterium | reverse complement strand
GCACAATGACCTCCGGAATGAGTGGCACAACATCACCGGAATAGGTGGCACAATGGCCTCCGGAATATGCAATGGGCACCCCTAGAATTTGAGCGATCTTTCAAAATAATGCAGTGTGAATAATAAGCTCTGACTTTCACTCTTGAGCGTAATTGTAGTCAAATAAGACAAAGCGAAAGCTTCAGCTTGCAAGGCGAAAAATGCATGATTTTTTCGGATACATGAATCCCATTATTAATTCCCATTGAAAGATCATCAAATTGATGCTTAGTTTATAACCATTATAACCGAAACACACTCTAACAACTGGGACTTATAATAAAAAAGAGTTATTTTTGGTCTTGGCATGGTAGTTTGTTTGATCACCCCTAATTTATGATAAATGTCCATATCATTTTTCTAATCCTTAATATCGTTTTGGACGGGTAATGATAAAATAATAATCTACATCAATGAAGATTCAGGAATACCTTGCAAAGAATACTTCTCTGTCGGCTCAAGAGTTAGCTGATTTAGGCCTCAAATTCAAGGAAATGACTGCAGAGGCTGGGGAGTATATCGTAGAACAAAAAACAGTTTGTAGAAAACTATTGTTTTTGGAAAGAGGATGCGTCGCTATGTTATACGAAAGAGAAAATAAGACCTTTATCAAGGATTTTATTTTCGCTTACAGTTTTGCATCAGTTTACGAAAGTTTCATCACCTCAAAGCCTGCTAGGTATTCTTTGAAAGCCATAACGGATTGTAAGTATCAATCCATTTCATTTCATGATTTAGAAAAGTCTTATCGTTCTATACCAGAATTAAAAGAATTGGCGGCTCGTCAAACAGAGGCGGCCTATTTAAATATTACAAAAAGGTTGGAATCATTAATTACATTATCTGCCGAACAACGATACCTGGAATTATTAGAACGCAGACCCAAACTAATTTCTGAGGTGCCTCTTTATCTCATTGCTTCTTATTTGGGCATTACAGATGTTGCACTGAGCAGAATAAGAAAGAAAATCATGTCCTGAGATGTGACAAGCAATACCTTGCCTCACTGCTGGCTCGGACTCTATCAAAACATTGCTAATTGATCTACTAAAAAAAGTAGCGCATTGCTTTTTTATTATAACAGTCAACTTTTTATATGCTTATTTGACTTTTTTCTAGGATCAGATCTTTCCTGAACTCCTCTCTTTTAATATATTTTTTGCAAGTTCAAGCCTGTTCTTCCTAACTTTTACTATTTATGCAGGTTAACCTAACCCGAAAAAATTCAAGCAATTTTCGCCCTACGGGTCAATTTTTATTCAAATCATTCATTTATAATGACTTACATGTTTTACAAGTGAGCAAATTTGGAATTTGTAATACTCAAATTTGTTTTTTTTTAGATTTTAATGAGTTCGAGGGTTACGTCTTGGATAAAAAGTTTACTTCTAGTTAATTACCATTTTAACATCCCTTAACTTATGTGAGCTTTATGAATAATTCCGGCCAATAACTATTCGCACTCATTTCTTAACATAGGTTCAGAAAAATAGAGGAATAATGTTATTTCTTTGTCAAAAGAAAAACAAAATCTATGTTCTTTAAATACAACTTGTTCATCGCCTTTCTATTTTTAATAGCTCTGGAAGTAAGCTCACAGTCTGTCGCCGGCCTTAGTGTTGGTGTTAGTAATAATGATGAGCACATGGAAACGGTATGGTTGCAACATCAGTGGACAGATAAATTTAGCGCAGGTTTACAGCTTCGCTATAGTCAAATCAAGTACCGGTTTGTTGATGCGATAGCAATTTCTGAAGGTAGCACCTTCTTTGGTGGCTTTGTGTTAGGATTTAAGATGAAAGAAACAGAAAAGTATAGTCTGAACTTTAACTTAACGAGTAGTTACCGTTATTTATCTAATGAAGAAAATCCTGAATTGGCCGAGTCTACAAGCGGACTAGAATTTGATCCAAATATCCTTGTCGCCCTGAAATTATCCGATAGATTAACACTTCATACTGGCGCCATGTTCAGGACTGCTATGCAGCTTCAAAAAAATCAAATACTAGACGAACAATTACCTTCCGCAATCGTTCTTGCCGGCTTATCCTACAGCATAAATAATCACTCTATCGCGCTGAGAGCATACTCAGGGCCCATGAACGGAGCTAGTGGTGATACCATGAAATATTTTAACCAAATATCCTTAGGTTATCAGGTCTTTTTTGGCCAACCGTCTGACGGATTCTTTTCCTTTTTTAACTTCTAAGACCATCTAAACTAAACATTATGAGGTTCCAAAAAACAATAATTGTTTTATTTCTTGCGTGTATAAATACCCCCGTCTTTTCTCAACAATCTGATGATCCGACGGGTAAGAATGTAGGGTTTTATTTCCAACCCGAATATTCTGCCATGTTGTTGAAGAACAATGTCGGCAATGCTGTTGGTTTTAGTTTAGGCATTCGTTCTAATAACGGGAAGTGGGATCTGGGAATCAGATATTATGGTAGAAGCGGCCCTATTAATGCCCATGATGATTATTTCTTAGAATTACCCGAGGGCGAAACTTACAACGGTAAATCGACTTTAATCTTGGGTGCAGATCACGGGTATCTTGGCTTAGAAGCGGCATACTCCATGAAACTGAAAAACAAACGAATAGCGCTTAGGTTTCCAGTGTCTTTTGGTCAACTTGGTGCTGGATTTTACCTGAGAGGAGAAGACCGCTTTACTCCGGATGGGTCAAGGACAAGTGTTTGGGAAGATCTGCTCCAAGAAGGAAATGATGCGGGTTTTGCTCTTTGCTCGGAATTGGGCTCTCAGATTTTATATCAGGTGAGTAAAAAAAATAAACACATCCATATCATGTTGGGAATCACTTACATTCAAACATACGGCTATGAAAGTTTTTTGGGAGATAAAGATTTTTACAACAATAAAGTGAGGGTTTCTACTGGGTTCCGTTTTAGCTTATAGCTATCTTCCTTTTGTTATAACAGATAAAAAGCAGCGTGTGCATAGATCAATTTCTTATGATCTTACCTTCGACATACCTAGTAATAGTTACCTCCTCCCTCGGGGTGAGTTTTACACCTATCTGTCCCCTTAGAAAGGTCAATCCTTTATATTCGGCCGGCGAATCGTAAATACCCGACTCACATTAAATCCAAAATGAACTCCTCCACCTCCCCAATCTCCGGTCGTTTCCGTGATAAAACCTTTCTCAATCATTGAAGTGGAATTGGTAAAGTGCAATTGAAAAACGTGACCGCCTGTTTCTATATCCAGACCAATAGATAGTGAATTTCGATACCCCGGCTCAAGTTGATCGGGAAACACATAAATATATTCAAGGTTGAGGGCCATGCGTTTGGTCAACTTTAAGCGCGTTCCCATACCCAAGGAAAAAACGTCATGCGCTTCTTGTTCCGTTTCTACCAGATTTCGATGAACTAGTGTAGGACTTAATTGAAGGCTAAATGCTTCGCTAAATTTACGCCCGACGATGAGCTGATGGGTATAAAAAAGCCGCGAGGAAAAGTAATTTTCTCTGGCAGGATTGGGCCAACGTGTTCCGGTCACCGCTATACTTGTAAAGTAGGATAGCGTAATGGGCATTACTTTCGCTCCGGAACTCTGTCTCAGAAGGCGATACTTCACATAACCATCATAGGTCTTTTCAAAACTACTTCGACCGATACCGATCATCATATTTTCAGTCAAGCCGTAATCCCCTCCAATCCGTATACTCGCGGCATCCAGACCGAAGAGCTCGTAAAAGCCCGTGTTTACCATGCCAAAACGATGTGAAATTTTGATATCTAGCACCCCCGCCGAGGTGTTTTCAAGCGAATGCAAATTGATCACCCGATTGGTCTTAAAACTCGCAAAGGCATAATCTACTGTCTCCTCGTCTTCACCTAAAAGAGATAGTAAATCTTCCTGTGCCAATATCGCCGAGATTGAAGTCAGCGTGGTAGCAAAAATTAAAACAATGCTCCGCAATGTCATATTCATCTTTTATTTTAAAGGCTCGAGATTGGCCTCCACTGTAATTTCTACCTCCTTTGCTATATTTTCACGTACGACTGCAGGAATTTCAATTTCGTAGTCTTTTACCGCGACGACAAAGGTCGACGAGACCGATACTTTATCACCAGTGAAGAGAATTTTCCCTGGCGCTGTAATTTCTCGCTCCACGCCATGAATAGTCATTGTCCCTTTCACTTGTACATCCTGAGCTTCGGGCTTCATTTCTATATTTTCAGGCTCAATAATTTGCCCCTTGAAGGTCGCCTTTGGAAATTTATGACTTTCCATATAGTTTTCATTAAAGTGCTCCTGCATCAAAGCTTTCTCAAATTGAAATGCTTTTATAAGTACAGCAAACTCCATGCGTTGCTGAGAAAAATCTACGACGCATGTCCCGGTTCCGTTATGTGCTTCTATTTTTTCCATAGGGGCCTCACTAAAAAAAGAGACCTGGGCTTCTCGCGTAAAGTATTTTTGGGCTTCTACTGTGGATATACTTCCAATAAGGATGAATATCCCGCTAATGATTATTGTTTTCATTTTGTTTGTTGTTTTAGGAGTTCATTATAATGCAGCGCACCAGCACGACGTCCATCAGCTTGCCGGTGCAAATTCCGCGTACCGTAATCTTTTCCCCTTCTGCTGGGATGTTTTTTAATGCGCCGGCTTCGAATTCACAAATAATACCGGCCATCATATCTTCAGTTTGTAATTGTAAGGTTGATTTTTCTTGTTCTATATTTACTCTTTCAATGGTACCCGTAATTTCCACCATTTCATCGAGGTATTGCTCGTTAGCCTGGGATTCATCTTCTTCGTAAGCAGAAAATAATTCCTGTGCGGTCATTTGAGCGCTCACCTTCTCTGACATCAAATCTCTATGTGGCTTATTGTATTGTTTGTACCCAATAATGCCGCCGATCACGACAGCTACAAGAAGTATAATCAGTACATTTCTTATTTTCATCATTCTTAGTTTTGTGGATAGCCATTATCTATCCAGGCTTCAATTTGTCGAATTTGACATTCTGGAATTTTAGGATTCCCCTGCGGCATAGGGGAAAACCCAGGATCGTGCCGTACCACACCCAATAATGTTCCACTTTCAACCTGAACAGACACCTGCTCATAAGTTTCTAATTTAACATTACCAAAATTACTCGATGCATTATGGCAAATCATACAATGATTGTCCAAAATAAGACGGATATCCCCTTCATAGCTCACATTATCCACATTGCATTCTTCACCTGCGTAAAGCACCTCCTCAACATCGTAGTAACAGGAGCTCAAAAGGAATAGGGGAAATAAAAATAGGACGTATCTTATCATGTTTTAATTATTAGGCATTCCGTCATCTATCCATAATTCCATTTGTTCGATAGCACAATCACTAAGTTGGACCCCTCCAAAGGGCATGTTGACATACCCGGCTTCCCAGCGAATCGCTCCCAACAAACGCCCCCGATCTACTTGTTGAACAACTTGATCATAACTATCTAAACGTATTCCTGCAGATGGTAAAGATGCATTATGGCACGAAATACAACCACTTTCTAAAATCGTCTGGATTTCCACACTAAAGCGAATATTGTCGGTATTACAATCTATTTCATAATCGCAACTATCATTGGTTGCACCCTGTAATATCCAATTTGAGACGAGCTGTATCTCTTCTACAGAGAGTCTCTGAGCTGGTGGAGGCGGCATGCGATCATCTTCGTCCTCATCCGTTAACACTTCGTACAAATCGCTGTTGTCCAGACGAAAAGGGGTAACCACTCCGGAGTTTATGACTTGTTCATAAGTAGTCAGAATCACCCCATCTTGCGCACTCTCCTCATTATGACATCCACTAAAGGCGCAATTCGTTTGGAGTAAAGGTAAAATATCCCGCTCAAAATAGACTTTCCCCGGATCACAAGGATCTCCCATCATTGTTGTATCGGTATCTGTGGTATCTATATCCATCGTGTCATTCATGTTATCATCGATATCATAAATGGGATCGTGAACGCATGACGGCATCATAAAAAGCAAAACGCCGAGCAATAGTCCTATTAATAGGGTACATAATCGCTTCATACTACAAGATTACGAATAATACAGGCTAATCATTTGATTTCTATCCTTTAAACGATGTGAATGGGAATATTTTACATTGAATGGGAGCAGGGAAAATACCGGAGAACCAAAAGGAGCTGTATCTTCGTTATATAGCTGGACATAGATAAAGCCGTAGGGTATGATGTTTCATAGATTTTACTTCCTTGCTTTTTTTTGCTTGATGATGTTTAACCTGACAGCCCAGGAAAATGAATCATCTATTCTTTCCTTTTCTGGTGACGTTAATTTTCACTCCGATGCACCACAGGAACAAATACGAGCTCAATCTACCAAGGTAGTTGGGGTCATAGATACCTTGCGCAATACCTTTGCTTTTCAAGTTCCTGTAAAAAGTTTTGATGGCTTTAATTCAGATCTCCAGCGACAACATTTCAACGAAAACTATATGGAGTCAAATGTTTATCCCCAATTAACCTACACTGGTAAAATATTAGCTCCTATAAACTATCAAAAGCCGGGAATATATCAAGTAAAAACCAAGGGGTCTTTTCGTATTCATGGCGTGGAAGGGGAGGAAATTATAGAAAATACCATAGAAGTTCAGGAAAATCGTATTTCTATTTTATCTGACTTCTACATTAGGCTGGCGGACTATGATATCCGCATTCCCCGCATTGTTCAAATGAAAATTGCTCCGCTTATTCATATACAACTTGAAGTGAAAAATACGCCTAAACCGTGATTCGCTGGAGTATCTTTTTGTTTTACTTTCTGTCCTGCTCAGTGCTTGCTCAGTCTTTGGAGTTGCGCTACGATTTGCCCAGACAGCTTAAAGCCAGTCAGATTTCTTGTCTGTACAAAGACCCTGCAGGAAGTGTCTTTTTAGGTACAGAAAAGGGTTTATTTAGCTTTGATGGGCGTGATTGGAATGTTTTTTCTCTTCCTGATAGCCTGGAAAAGAAAGAAATTTTAGCCATTACATCTTATCATCAAAACCAGCTTATCGGCTTAGATAATGGTACTTTACTCCTTTTTAATGGGTATTCATTTAAACCCTTTTTCCCGCAAGTCTTATCTCTATCCCACCCGATACAGAAATTTGTTTTCTCACCAAATCAGGATCTTCTGATCGCTACCTATGGAGATGGCCTTCACATCCTTCATACCGATTCTTCCGTCACTCATTATTCATTGAAACAGGGGTTTCCTTCGCAAGACATTTATGATGTATCCATCACTCGGACAGGACTCATCTGCCTGGCTACGGATAGAGGCTTGGTTCGCATCCCTTCCTCATCTTCACCCGAGCTTATTCTTCCCTCTCATTTCCTCTTGCATCTGACCCATCCCTATGACACAGATTCTACGATTCTGGCCGTCGATTATGAGGGAACTATATTTTCCATTAGTCCCACAACGGTAGACACACTATTCTCAAAATCCTTATCTGCAAGAGGAATAGTAGCTAGCGCTTCGAAGGATGTATTTGTGATTGATAAAGATACGATTTGGAAAACTTCAGGTCCAAATTATACGGATATCCAAGCTGTCATGACTCATCCTAAAGATGTTTGGCAAAATGTATGGATAGATCAACAAAATCAAATGTGGTTAGTTAACACCCAGGATCAACTCATTGTGGTTCCCACCCATCTCAAGCAGTATCAACCTCCTACACCTCCGGTTCAGTGCATAGCTGCTGTCGATTCTCTACTTTTTTTAGGAACAAATAAGGGGTTATTTACTTATCATCCCGGGAAAAAGACCGTTTTACATCATTATTTATCCAATTATAATCTGTTGGACCTGGAATGGATTCCTGAAAAACAAGAACTCTGGTGCGCTTCATTTGGTCAGGGTATCTTTGTAATTAAGGTGAAGCAGGACCGAGTGGAACACCTAACGGAGTCTCAAGGTCTGATCAATGACAATGTACTCAGTATACATGTTCAGGATAGTATAGTTTTAGCTGCAACACTGGGCGGCCTTTCCATTCTTGATGTCAACACGCACCAAGCCATTGTTAACTTATATGATTCTATTCCCCAATCCCAATACATTTATGACGCAGCTATTGATAAAGATAGGATTTTGTGGTTAGCCAAAGATCGCCGTGGCTTACTTCGCGTGGACCAAAAAGGTAATATTTCTTCCTTCTTTGGAAAGTCTACGATCTATCAACTGATGCAGGATGATAAGGGTCTATATGCTGCAAGTTCGGAATCAGGGGTACGGTATTTGGATCGAAACACTTTGGATACGCTGCATTTTTTAGATGACCGCAGTTGTTTAGCCATGACAAAAGACAAGTGGGGATATCTATACTTTTTGATGGAGGATGGCATACATATACATCAGCCCGAAAACCGTTATTCTGTTCCACTTTATCCCCAATACACTTCAGAATATCCCTATCTTTTTACTCATGCTTATGACTTGGATGATCAGGATCATCTCTGGTGGGCTCAGGGACCCTCGCTCTTTCATTATATCCCTCAGAAAAGCCATCCTTTTCAGGTTTCCCTGCGTATTCTTAATTATTCCCTGGGCGATGAGCTTTTTACAACCGGTTCCAATGAGGTTACTGTTCCCTTTACAAAAAACACCTTTCGGATTCTCTTTAAAGGACACTGGATGAATGATCCCAGCGCGATTTCTTATCGATATCGCATAGAAAATTACGATATCGGATGGCAGTATAGTCAGGATCACAGTGCGGTTTATCCCAATCTCCCTCCCGACGACTACACGTTTATCGTTGAGGCAGATTTACATTCGTCTTTTCTTCAACCAACCATAAAAAAAATACATTTTACGATCGAACCCGCTCTTTGGCAACGGCTGTGGTTTCAAATTTTAATAGCCGTATTAACATTAATAGTTATCACTTTAATCTCGCGTTATATTATTCGTAGAAATAAAAGAATGGAGGAGCTTAAAGCGGCTCGAATTCGCTCTGAATTAGAAACGATTAAGAGTCAGATTAATCCCCATTTTATGTTTAATAACTTTAATACCTTACTCAATATCGTGGAAGAAGATCCGGAAGAGGCAGTAACCTACATCGAGCATCTCTCTGATTTCTACAGAGATATGTTACAATTTAGAAAAGAATCAGTAATTACCATTCGGGAAGAACTAGATATAGTAGAGCGCTATTTTTATTTACTAAAGCATCGCTTTGGGAAGGCCTTATTCTATCGTATCCATGGAAATGTATCTAAGCATAATTATGTAATCCCCTTTAGTATTCAATTGTTGGTGGAAAATGCAGTCAAACACAATGTCGTTTCGCTCCAAAGGCCGCTAGAAATTGATATTTATATTCAATCAGATTATATAATTGTAAGCAATAAAAAGCAAGCAAGAACTCAACTTGAAGATTCTACGGGCTTTGGCCTTGAATCTATTCAAGTACAGTATAAAAATATTACCGGTAAATCCGTAGCGATAAGGTCTGATGAAGACACCTTTGAAGTCAAACTTCCGATCATAAAAGATAAGAAAATATGAAAGTGGTTATAGTGGAAGATGAAATGCCTGCAGCACAACGCTTACAACGTTTAATTCATCAAACAGACCCAGAAGTGGAGGTCATAGCTGTTCTCCATAGCTTAGAGGAAGCGCTGTCTTACTTTGAGCATCCCAAAAATATAGATCTGGTCTTTCTGGATATATCCCTGGGAGATGGCGATAGTTTTAATTTGCTAGAAAAGCGGGATATCGAAGCGCCCATCATTTTTGCCACGGCTTATAATGACCGCAGTTTGGAAGCGTTCAAATATTTGACGGTAGACTATATCTTAAAACCGGTAAAAAGGGAGGTGCTGGCAAGAGCATTGTCCAAGTACAAGCAGCATTTTATTTCAAAGGAGGATACAAATGGTCAACATCCCATTAGCGGAAACCGGCACCTTATAGAAATACGCGGGCGTTTTAAGGTGGTTCCTTACGATCAGGTCGCCTATTACTTTATGTACAATCATCTTCCTTTCCTCATGACTTTTGAGGGAAAGAAATACCCGGTATCCATGAGTATGGATGAATTAGAAACGACCTGCGTGAATGAAGACTATTTCCGTATCAACCGTCAATTTATTATTCATAGAAAAGCCATTTCAAAATTGCAGCGAACAACCAAATCGCGGCTTCAGCTCACGCTGAATCCTCCTCCTCCTCAGGATGAAAAACCCTGCAGTAGCACTCAAAGATCACCCCAGTTTAAAGAATGGCTGCAGGGAAAGTAGGCGGTTTGTTTAGCTAAGCGCGAACATAAAACTTTGCTTTTAATATGGCTAAGAGCAGTAAAAAGGCAAAAAACTGATGAACGACTCCCCAAAATACAGGAATACTTCCGACAGAAAATAAGACGGTGAGTACACCTAATACAAATTGTATCAATACAAAAAGGGCAATTCGAACACTTACAGCTCTTAGGCGATCATCGAAGTAGTGATGATACAATCGGTGAGCAACGAATAAAGAAAATATAGCCACAATGTAGGCCATGATGCGATGCCCGAGTTGTACAGCTGCTTTAACAGAAACCGCCGGTTCGTAATCCATCCAATTTGCACGCGAAAGTAAGGTCTGTTGGTCTAAGGCTGCGTAAAAGGAATCACTTTGTACAAAAAAGGGCCAATGTGGATGTAATAGGCCTGCGCGCATACCTGCCATCAATCCGCCCCACAAAAACTGGATGAGCAATAGAAAGATTAATAGCAGCAATAGGCGGTGGAAGCCCCGATGTTTTTTGATCCGATTCCGAGGGGTACGCACAAACAAAAGAGTCCAGTAAATCGCGGAGACGGTACAAGCAGCTATAAATAGATGAGTAATGAGATTATAAGCATTGACCCAGGTTCGATCATCATTATTCAATCCACTGGCTACCATAAACCAACCAAAAATGCCGGCAGAGGCTGCAAATAGAAAAACGACGATGAGGTGATTGCGCAACGGTCGATCGATCATCGAACGAGATGCAAAATAGAGAAGAGGAATAAGGAAGACCAGGCCCATAAAGCGAGCCCAAAAGCGATGTATCCATTCCCAGAAGTAAATCCACTTAAATTCCGATAAAGACATATCAGCATGCAAGCGTTCATACTGCGTTTTGGCCGCTGTTTTATAGAGATCAAACGCTTCTTCCCAGGCATCTTCAGTCAAGGGAGGCACAATGCCCTCCACTAATTCCCATTCCGTAATACTCAACCCACTATCCGTGAGGCGCGTGATGCCTCCTATCAATACCTGGATGAGAACCATAGCGAGTCCTATCCACAACCAGTATGTTATTCTTTTATCGTATTGCATATGTTGTTCTTAACAGTTTGCAGGGTCTCTTAGGGTCATAAATCTATCATTTTTACAGAAGTAAAGATACGTGATCTCTTACCAACAATTTTTTTCTGTATTAGTATTGATATTATATATTTAAATAAAAACTACTACTATTATTAAGAGTGTTAACATGTGGATAATATGATCTTTAAATCATTGTGTGTTAACTTACTAACATTAAGATATGACTTATTCAACTTCTAAGTGAACCCTATTCGTCCTTTTAATACTGATTATGTGTTTCATTTACTACCATTTTGAAAAAGTCCAAATCAGAAAGATGTGAATAAGAATTTAAATTTCCAGTGGTTAAAATAGGGATATCCTAGTGCAAAAAAAGAGAGGAAAAAGGACTTGTTAGAACATGAAGATTATGATATATATGTAAGCCCCTGAAAAAAGTAAAAAAGGGAAGTTGTTCTTTTTTGTTCTTCTTTCTTTCCACATCAAATATAGAGTTTTTAGGGTTTATAAGTAACTGTCATTGTGATTATTAAGAATATATATTCTTTGATATGTTAATATCTTTTCTGATATCCATTACCGTACTTTATGGGATTCTTTCTGTTTTGTATAACGGGATAGAAGATGTGATCGCTGATCTGGTCAAGCTAACGATTTGCTACGCGTAAAGGATGTGGAGGGTCCCGAAGGGAGCCCGAAAGCCGCGATAAGAGGCTGAGGGCCGAACGAAGGTGGAGCCCGGAGCAGCCTGACCCCGGGCATCTGGCAACAGACTTGTCATGGAGGGGGTGCTATATAGAGAGGAGATGGCTGGTATTTCGCAAAGATAGCGAGCCCGGGGATACGCCCAAAACATAAAAAAGCGCCTACTGAAATGAATCAGTAGACGCTATAGATGTAAATGAAATCTAAGAAGGAGTGCCTATCGGTTCAGAACGAAAGGGATAGACTGGTTGCCTTCTGCTGTCGTAAATAAGATTCGGTACATACCCGTGCCACTCTGCCCTAAGGTAATCGGTAATCGGTGGGCTCCTGCTGGAAATTCGCGATCGGCTATCGTATGAGTGATCTGCCCTGTGGCATTGTATAAACTGATATTTATACGCTGGCGCTGTGGAACTTCAAATTCTAAGGTGCTTTGACCTGAGCTAGGGTTCGGATACACAGTCGGTTCTGAATCGAAAATGACTGTATTGACGCTACTCACAATGGGCATACCATTTAACTTTACGTTATCCAGGAAAAGGTTATTTCCACCATCAGAAACCACTTCAAATTTAAATAGAGCCTGCTGATTTTGCATGTTTGTGATGCGAATACTGTCTGTTTCCCACTGATTGGAACGGGGTACAAAAAAGGTATTAATGGGGTTACGCGTGCTGAGATCTGAACCCATTTTTTCATATACGAGTGTCCAGTTTAATCCGCAATCATATGAAATGTAACCCTGGAGTGCGTCCTCGCTGCGGGGGCTACGTCGTTGTGCATGAGCACGATCAAAAGTGATGATAATCTCTGAAGCATCTTCGTCCACGGAAAATTCTCGAGAAAATAGGATTTCTCCCTGAGTATCAAAATCAACTGGAGACCATCCAAAGAAATTGACTATCATCGATTTATCGCTTTGTCCGTAAGCTCCTACGGGTGAAGCGGTTCCTACATTATCGCTATTTACAATTCGCATAAAATCTGACGGATTATCGAAGGTGACTCCTTCTGGCGTTTCAGTAAACGCCGGATCATTCTCGAAACCGTAGTCTAGATCGAACAAATCGACTTGTTCCACGGCCAGGATAAGTTCGGCATCAGATTCATTGACGAGCGTATTGACTGGGCGTACGGAAGAGCCATTCACATTTTCATACGAAAATAAGATATTGGCAGAGCCTCCGGTTAGTGTCATGGAATCCAATTCGATTTGCAGGGTATCTCCGACCGAAATCGTGTCGGTAATTGCTTCTGTAGTCACCATTCCATTGATGTTGGTAAGTAAGTCGAAGGATGTGATGCTTTGCCCTCCATTATTGACCACATTTACTGAAGGAAATAAAGTCCGCTCACAGAGGGATCCCGTTGCAAAAGAGTTGTTTTCAACAAAGTCCAGATTGGGGTAGATAGCAGGAACGGGGAGACGCTCTGTTTTTGCCGCATTATATATCGTTCTATCGGATTGACTTTGCACAAAAGCCACAAACGATAATTCGCTCAAATTATACAAATAGTCAGGAAGCATCACATCCACATCTATGGTGATGGTAGTATCTGCGGGAATCTCTCCTATGGAAAGACCTTGGTCTGAAGGATACATTTTCCGCATGACATCGAAAAATTCCGCCTCGTTGGTTGATCCCGGAGGTTGAGGCCATTCATTTTCTTTTTCTACTAAGACGACAAATAGATTGCTGTTCTCTGTAAACGGAAGGGTATCCACATTCGTAATCGATACAGTTACCGTTCCCATTTCTTCAAAATTGGGAACATCAGCTGTAACATCAACTCCTAAAGTAGTCGGGACACTAGCGGCATAATCCAACACGGCTTGATTGTACGCGTACGGACCACCATTATAACCATTTCCATTTGCATCAATCCAGGTACTTAGCCCGCCGCCACCATAATTATTATTAGGGACTACACCATCAATAGTAGCTGTTGGAACACCATTTACTCCATACAATGCCCGTCGTGTAGCCACTTCTCCTGGGTTTTGTTGATTATAGGGGTCAAATCCGGGAAAGGCCGTTTGATACTTAATGGGAATGACGTTATCTGTGTTTTGGAACAACAAATCATTAAAGTCCGGGTTTTGATCCGCGCAAGGGGGGCAAGAGGCATTGGTAAATTCCTCTACGATGACCATGCGGTCGACTTGTTGCGAAAATAGCAGTCCCGACACCATAGAAAGGATAAAGGTAAAAAGTAAGGGTCTAA
>CAZVFU010000037.1:0-22389 GCA_964626595.1 uncultured Saprospiraceae bacterium | reverse complement strand
GGCTAAAATAAGCAAGTAAAAATATTGATTCCACCTTAAGTTGACGCGTATGCCCTTCGGGGTTCGGTTTCCGGTTGGTTCAAGAACCCCCATAAAAGCCTATCATCTTCTCATCCTAAAAAAACCAATTCAGAACATGAGGCCCGTCGCCTGCCGGATGGGACCCCTACACGTTCTGCGGTTTAGTTTCGGCTATTGATATGCGATCCCTTCGACTTCCTTTCGGGCAACATCCTCCGGGGTGGTTATTTCAGATGTGAAATTTCACTTTGCGATGGCATTGGTAAGGACGGGCTGCATTCCCCGGCGGAAAGAAACTGCATTCAATTCAGAATAAATGCGATAGAACACAGAGTAAGCGTGATTTCTATCGGTTTTTGCAGTCGAGGCTTATAAATGACCAGACAGAAAAAGCGAGCGAAGCGCGCAAGGGTGAGGGGTACGAAGGGCTCGCCGCCCACCGGCGGCGCGGTGCGAAAGGCCGCCGTAGATTACGGTGGCCTGAGCACGGAGCGAACAGCGAACCCCGAAGGGGCCCGACCCCGAGGTGTCCGGCCTCTGGCGGACCCTCGAGGGGCACCCCCAAAAGATAGAAAGCGATTTGGATAAAATAAATTTAATTATATTGTGTAATTGCTTCCGTAATAGAGAGGCTATTTTTTGTATGTATAATTTAATAGAATGAGAAATTCAGAGCACAGCGAACAATCTAAAAAGAAGGGGCCGGATTTTGAGAGATTAAAGAAAGATGTCCTGGCTTGGTTGGCGAGGGGATTGCCGGAGTATCTCACCTATCATTCTGTAGAGCACACAAAGAATGTTTTAGAGGCAGCAATTCGGATTGCGGAAGCAGAAGATGTTACAGATCGGGATTTATTGGAATTGAAAACGGCTGCCGTTTTTCATGATACTGGTTTTGTGTTGGGCACAGGGGATCACGAGGAGTCGAGCTGTAAACTGGCTTGGGAATGGATGCCGAAATATGGGTATTCTTCTTCGGCGATATCACGTATTTGTGAAATGATATTAGCGACCAATATTCCTCAAAAACCTAAGAACCATTTGAGTGAGGTGCTCTGCGATGCCGATCTGGACTATTTAGGTCGGGAGGATTTTTGGGCGATTTCGAATCGTTTATTCCAGGAATTTAAATATTTGGGCGTTGTGAGCGATGAGGAAGACTGGAATCAGCTACAGCTTAGGTTTTTTAAATCACATTCTTATTTTACAGATACGGCCCGGGCCTGGCGCAATGAGAAAAAGGCGGAACATCTGGCTGAAGTTAAAACTTTAGTCGAGCAATAAGGCCCGGATGGGCTTATGGAATGGCTTCTTTAAGTTGTTGTTTCATCGCTACTATTTCCTCATTTTGATTTCTGAGCAATTCGGCCAGGCGTTGGATGATGCCTTTAGTTACTTCCGGGTGACTGCTGATGAGCTCGTAAAAAGGAGCCTGATCCAGGCAGAGGAGAAGACTGTCTTCGGATGCGGTAGCGGATGCGGATCGAGGCTTGGGACTGAGAAGCGCAAGTTCTCCAAAGATTTCATGTTTATCGAGTACGGAAAAAGTGTGGTCTCCATCATGGATTCGGATTTTACCGCCCGCTATGACGTACATTTTATTTCCGAGGTCGCCTTTTAGAAAGAGTCGTTCGCCCTCAGCACATTCTACTTCTGCAACGATATCGGCGACATCAACCAAAATATGCTCGGGGATATTCTGGAATAATTTTGTGTTTTTTAGTAATAGAATCTTTTCGATTTGAAGAAGTTTCTGCTCGACTTGGGGTTCTGAATGCATAACTTGAGTTGTTTGGTAAATTAGGGCTTGTTCGCGGATCAAGAGGGCGGGGTGTTTTGACAGCTGTTGGAGGCTAAGGAGTTCGCCCTTGTTTTCCAGGCGAAAGTAACGCAGCACGATGGCAGCGGTCCAGCGGGAATAGGTTCTCCAATGAAGACGGACTACATTTTCGAGAATTTCTTCCTCAAGCTGGTAGTGCGGTTTCAATTTCAGTATTTGGCGAAGACGGTTTTCACCCAGGGTTCGATCGATTAGCAATTCTAAAGGAAAAAAGATAGATTTTGGAATTTCGTATTCCAGAATTTCAAGAGCTTTAGCTTGCTGGTTGGCAAGGCCGGAAGCCAGGCTGTCCATAATGCGATTGAGCCTGGGCCGGCTAAAGTTAAGTGAGAGTAGCATCAGGAGCTCATTGGTTTTACTTTTTCGCTCTTGAGTAAAAGTAGATTGCAGCAAGGCCTGTTTTTCATATTTGTTTTCTGCTAGGACGAGTTTGTAGGCATCTGCCAGCCAGGAGTCACAGTATGTAGTAAAATCATCACTCAGGTGTTTTGGAAGATTAAACTGTGTTTGATATAAAAGTCGAATCGCAAGCCCGCGTATTTCCGCAATAGGGTGATTTAATTGATGGAAGAGAAGCTCTAGCGACTCCGGTGTTTTGATGGCAGCTAGTAATGTGCAGAGTTGATAGTCCCGTTCAAAGTGAGGGCTTTCATCAGAAAGTCGTTCCTGAATCGCCGGTATATTCTTATTTTTATAAGCAGTGAGAGTACCTAGAATATGGCGGGTGTAGGGCTTGGCGTCAAAAATCTGGAATAAAGCGGCGTGAAGCGATGGATGTTGAATGTTGGCCGCTGTTTTTATCGCCTCCTCCCTGACCTGATTTTGTTGAGATTGAAGCAGAGGAAGAATTAGATAGTAATTGTTTTTCTTATTGATTTTTTGGAGCAGTTTACAAGCGAAGGCTTTTTCATCAACGGATTCCGAGTGGATAAGATCTAACACCAGGCGGCCAGCTCTTGTCTCCGCTTCCAGTTGCTCACTAATCAGAAGTGTGCTGATGGCAGTGGCTCGGATGTCCTCATTAGGTGAATGGATAAAGTCGTACAAGAGGTCCAGCTGGTCTGGAGCCAGAGCGGGTAGTGCTGCCATCGCTGATTGGAGCACCAGAGCGCTTTTTTCTGTTTTTATGAGAGCTATTAAGTCATCTTTACACAATGCGATCTGGTTTTGGATCGACAGACCTAAAGCAAAAGATCGAACTTGTTCGCTCGGGTGTTGAATGGCGGTTGTGATGAGGTCTTTATTTTGCTCCGATTGTTGTTGGAGTAATATTTTTAGGCTGTGAATAGCTTCGGTTTCAGACCCGTGCTGTAGTTTATCTTCAAGAATGCTGAGGGCTTTTGTGGGTATCCGTGATCGGTCAGAGCCCTCAAAGTAGCGCGTGCGGACTGCGTGGAAAAGTTGATGGAGATAATGTGTGCGGACCCTGAATGCCAGAAAAGTCATCACTAAACTAAAAAGCAAAAGCACAGCACTAATAAACGTAAGGTTAATTTTGTAGGAAAAGTGAAGAATCAGTAATAGAATGCCTCCGGTCAACAAAAGGCCGAGTGGATTCATAAGGGTTTTGACGAGGGTGTGTCCATGTAGCCGAAGGGATCGACTCAGGGGTTGAAAGAGAGTCATTAAATTGGGGTCATCGATGGCATACCTGATAATTTCCACCCCGATTAATATGGCACTATAGACCCAAAGAAGAGCGACGGGATCAGAGGTGAGCAGGCCCGTAATTACGGCGACCAGAGAGGCAAGGCAGAGAAAGATAGGGAGAATAAAGGTGGCTCGAACAACGCCCAGACTTTCTATCACCCTCCCAGATATGATAAACTTTGAGGTGAGAATAAGGGTGTATCCTAAACTAAAAAGAAGGCCGAAGAAGCGGGCGAGGCTTTCTTTTTCCTTAAAGTTGTATTTGACTTCGGCAAGGAATGCGAAATCCAGTAAGGTGAGCGAGATTAAACTCACCACGGAGAGTAGCGAAAGCCAAAGAATAAACGGAGAGCGAAACATAGATGCCGGCAGCCAACGGTTTGGCTGTTGAAAACCGGGACTAAAGTCAGGGGTAGGGTCGCTGTGCTGAAAAGCTTCCTGGTGATATTTTGTCAATTGACGGACAAAGAAGTAGGAAATGGTGAAAGCGGCTGAAGCAATGAGCAAGAGAGCTTCGATTCCAGTATACGGCACAATAGCGGTCACGGCGAGATACCCCAGTAATTTGGCGGGGATATCACCCGCCCCGATTAGTGGAAAAATCCGTTTACTTTGGCGGACATTAAAGGCGAGAGCAGATAACCCCCAAAACTCGAGACTATTGAGAGTGTAAAGGACGCGGTGGAATGCCATGAGGAAAAAAATCAATCCTGCTTTTTGCCAGGTCGCCAATCCCGTGTAAAATAAAAGGGGAGTGACCGCCAGGACGGCTACGACAAAGGTCATGAGCTTTTTTATGGGCCAATGATGCTCAAAGTAGGCGTAGGCGCGACCGAAAACAAATAGGAGTCCGGCTGAAACCAGATAAATCCAGGGCAGCCATTTCACGCTAAAAAACTCCAGAAACAGGGTGTTGGCTGCAGTGAAGAAAAAGGCGATTCCCACACCCTGAAAGAAGTTGTGAAAGAAAAGCTGACGCACGAGAGAGCTTTCACCGGGTCTGAGATTGAAGAACTGGTTAAGCTTGTTTTCGTGTGAGCGTTTCACAGGCGCTATTATTTGAGGCGAATTTAGAGACCCAATCTAAGGAATTTTGCCGAGCTTTCACAGGGGGTGTATTTTAGGCAGCGTTGCGCTGGACCAAGCGGTAAACCTGAAGCGTACAATTTTCCCTGGAAAATGATGACGGACCATCAATTCAAGCCAGAAAAAAAGCCAGGCTTACTATTTGGAGCCTGGCTTTTTACATATCAATATGTACTTCGATTTATTGTAAGTCGTATCGATCCAACTCCATTACTTTCGTCCAGGCATTCACAAAATCGCGAATGAACTTTTCTTTTGCATTGCTTGAACCATAGACTTCTGCTATGGCACGCAATTCGGAATGGGAGCCAAAAATCAAATCGACGCGGGTAGCCGTCCATTTTTTTTCGCCTGTGTTTCTATCTTTACCCACAAAGATTTCCTGGGTTTCGTCCATCGGACTCCACTTATACTTTATGTCAAGTAAGTTGACAAAAAAATCGTTGGTCAACTGGCCTGGCCGGTCTGTCAGAATGCCGTGGTCAGATCCGTCATAATTGGCATCCAGCGCTCGCATGCCGCCAACCAAAACCGTCATTTCAGGAACGGTAAGGGTGAGTAGCTGGGCTTTATCCACCAAAAGGGCTTCTGTTGAGACGGTATAATTTGTTTTCAGATAATTTCTAAAACCGTCAGCCTCGGGCTCCAGCACACTTATAGACTCTATGTCTGTTTGCTCTTGGGTTGCGTCGGTCCTGCCCGGCCTGAAGGGGACCTCGATCTTCATGCCGGCGGCCTGTGCTGCTCTTTCGATACCCACATTTCCACCCAGTACAATCAAATCTGCTATGGATACTTGCTTGTTATCGGCGGACTTGTTGAAAGTTTTTTGAATTTCAGCATATACCCCGAGCACTTCTTTCAGCTGTTGGGGTTGATTTACGTCCCATTGAATTTGGGGCTCTAGTCGGATCCGCGCGCCATTTGCGCCACCTTTGTAATCGGATGCTCTAAAAGTGGAGGCCGAAGCCCATGCTGTAGTTACCAGCTCACTTGTTGACAAACCTGAATTATCAATTTTTTCTTTGAGCATCTTGATATCAGGGGTTTCAATTTGATTGTAGTTGGCCTGAGGAACGGGGTCTTGCCAAATAAACTCTTCCTCGGGCACTTCAGGGCCCAGATGCAAAGATTTCGGCCCCATATCTCGATGGGTCAATTTGTACCAGGCACGAGCAAAAGCTTGTTGGTACTCCTCGGGGTTTTCCAGAAATCGGCGGGAAATCTTTTCGTAGGCCGGATCAAATCGCAAAGATAAATCAGTAGTCAGCATGGTCGGACGGTGCTCTTTATTCTCATCAAAAGCATCGGGAACCATGACTTTTGGATCCTTAGCAACCCATTGATGAGCGCCGGCCGGACTCTTGGTTAATTCCCACTCCTCGTTGAATAGGGCTTTCAAAAATCCGAGACCCCACTCAGTAGGAGTAGATGTCCAGGTCACTTCTAACCCACTAGTGATGGCATCGGGTCCCTTTCCGGATTTGTACGAGCTGGTCCAGCCCAGGCCTTGCTCTTCGATAGGCGCCGCTTCCGGTTCTGGACCCATATGGCTGGCATCGCCGGCGCCATGCGTTTTCCCGAAGGTGTGTCCCCCGGCGATAAGTGCCACGGTTTCTTCGTCGTTCATACCCATTCGAGCAAAAGTTTCTCGAATGTCTACGGCAGCGGCAACCGGGTCGGGATTTCCATTCGGACCTTCGGGATTCACGTAAATCAGGCCCATTTGGACAGCAGCCAGAGGATCTTCTAGCTCTCTGTCGCCGGAATAGCGTTCGTCTGCCAGCCACTCAGTCTCGCTACCCCAATACACATTGCTTTCGGGTTCCCAAACGTCGGTGCGGCCGCCGCTGAATCCGATCGTCTCAAAACCCATGGACTCCAGGGCAACATTGCCGGTGAGAATCATCAAGTCCGCCCAGGAGATACGCTCTCCATATTTTTGCTTAATGGGCCACAATAACCTTCGTGCTTTATCGAGGTTGGCATTATCGGGCCAACTGTTTATCGGCGCAAAGCGCTGTTGGCCATCCCGGGATCCGCCGCGTCCATCGCCGGTGCGATACGTTCCGGCACTGTGCCATGCCATGCGAATAAAGAACGGGCCGTAGTGGCCAAAGTCTGCAGGCCACCAATCTTGAGAATTTGTCATTAGATCATGCAGGTCTTTTTTTAAGGCGTCATAATCCAGCTTGCTAAAGGCTTCGCTGTAGTCAAAATCTTCTCCCATAGGATCCGAAAGCCGAGAGTGCTGTCGCAATACAGAAAGATCCAAACGGTTAGGCCACCAATCTTTATTGGTAGGCCCGCCCAAACCTGCATCAGGCCGAACTTTGTTTTTCTTTTCCGGTGCTGCATGAGTGGCATGGGGGTGTTGTGCTGAGGAAGAAGAAAGGCGCTTTCCCGTTACCGGACATACGCCGGCTTCTGTTTGCGCCTGCATTGCGGCGCCCACTCCAAAAGCGAAAAGGATAAGTATCAGAAATTGTTTCATAGTATATCTGGTTTTCTGTTTTGATGGATCAAAAATAAACCCGTTATTTGATCTATAAAAACTATAATTCCAATCATAATATCGATAGAGTAGATGAATATTCAACAATTTCAATACGTGCTGGCCTTAGCGGAGTACCGACATTTCCAAACTGCCGCTCAAAAATGCTTTGTTTCTCAATCGACCCTGAGTACTATGATTGGGAAGTTGGAAGAGGAGCTGGGAATTCAAATTTTTGACAGGAAAAAGAAACCGGTTGGACTTTCTCAAGAGGGGAAGGTCTTGTTGAGTCAACTAAAACGTATTGTAAAAGAGATTGATTCGCTGGAGGAGCTGACGCAGGAGTTAAAAGGGGAGGTGAAGGGATCGCTCTCGATTTCTGTTATTCCTACCATTGCGCCTTTTTTGCTTCCACGCTTTCTACCCAACTTTGCCCGGCAGTTTCCGGATCTGCAGGTCGACGTTCGGGAGCAAAACACATCGGAAATTATCCGCCATCTACACCGCCGCGAACTCGATATCGGCATCCTCTCTACCCCTGTTCAGGAAGAGGAATTGGTAGAGCATCATCTCTATGATGAGCCTTTTGTGTATTTCAATATGCAGCAAGACGAAAAAGGCACGGTACGTTCAAAGAATATTGATGTTTCGCGCTTGTGTTTGCTCGAAGAAGGTCATTGTATGCGCACCCAGATCCTGGAATTGTGTGATTTTTACGAAAAAGAATTGAACGAGCACCTGAACTTTCGTTTCCGAGCCGGATCTGTGCATAGCTTGTTACGTTTTGTAATCGCCAATCGGGCATCCACGCTGCTGCCATATCTGGCTGCCCTTGAATTGGATGCAGAACATCAAACAAAAGTGAGCCATTTTGAGGCACCTATGCCTTATCGCCAAGTAGGCTTGGTGGTTCATCGACACTTTGTCAAAGACAAGCTGCGCAAACATCTGCAGCATGATATTCAGGAGGCCATTCTTCCCCTACTTGAAATGCAAACGGATGAAGGCATCCATTTATCGCCGATGTAGTGTCATTTCCACTAAATACGTGATGGACCAAGTCCTGATCTGAGCAATAATCTACCCTGACTATCCCCTATTTATGTAGCTTTAGGTACCCCGGGAAATCCAGTATTTTCGCGTGAGGGATAGAAGTGGAAGGCAGAGGGCCGGGCGCTGAGCAGCCGTAGAGCGAGGAGGCGACCGAAGGAAGCCCTACACAGCCGTACGGATGCCGACGCGCGGGCATCTGACTACGAACGGATAGCCCGACCCTTCCCAACTCCTTGGGGAGGGTCACGCCCTGTAAACAATAAAAAAGCCCCTTCCATGACCTTATAAAAAGATCTGAAAGGGGCTGTGTACAATTAAATTTCGCTGGGAATTAGGAATTAATATCGACGAGCTCGAGGTCAAACACGAGGTCTTTTCCGGCTAGCGGATGATTCGCATCGACAACAATGTGCTCATCGTGAACTTCCTTTATGACCAGTCGGGTTTCCTGTCCTTCTGGACCCGAAGCAATCAGGGTTTGCCCGATTTCGGGTTTAATATCTTCTGGCAGCTGTTCTTGCGATACATTTCGGATCAAATCCGGATTGGACGCGCCGTACGCTTTTTCAGAAGGAATATTTATGGTCTTCTTCTCGTTGACTTCCATACCTTCTATCGCCTGATCAAAACCCGGGATCAACTGGCCTGAACCCACCTTAAACTCGAGGGGGTCACGCTCTCTGGAAGAATCGAAAACCTCTCCTGAGGTTAGCTTGCCGGTGTAGTGTACCTTTACGGTATCATTTTTCTTTGCTTGTGACATAATATAACAATTTTAGGAGTTGCTTTGGCCATTCAAAACAACTCTATTTATATTTTAATGCACAACTTGCCCTTATTGTTGTACAACTGCCATATTCAATTCTAAAAATTGATAATACCAGGGGGTAACGACCAGCAAGTAAAAAAAGGTCATGGGTAGGGCGATCACCCCGAGCCGACCATCTTCCCGAAAAAGAAAGAGGTTGAATAAGATGAACATGATATCGAAAAGGAGGAGAACAAAAAACGACAAATAGGGAAAACTTTGGTGAAAAAGGCTGTATTTGAAAAACTCCCACATGAGTGCAGTGAGCAAAAACCATAATAGGGTGGGTCGGATCATTAGTTTATGAATCATCATCATTCGGAAAATGACATAGCCCATAGCAAAATACAAAGCCAACTGTGCGGCAGCCCAGGTCATCGGTGAGGGTCCCCAGTTCGGTAAACGGGCGGTTTCTAAAAATGCGCCCACATGCCAGGCATTGATCAAATTGCCAATAATCAAATACAGTCCGCTGATGATGAGCGCGATGATGGCAGCTTTACGGGTCATGAGCGACTGCGTTTATAGAGTACAATCCAAAGTGCGATTCCCGCAAGCACGGTGAGCACGGAGATAAACTCTGCCTGAGTGCCTTGTACAAAACCCAGATCGATGACATCATTCACCCGGATTTTTTCAATAAAGAAGCGCTCCACGCCATTCATGATTAAATAAAGGGCGAAAAGCGTGCCCGGAATGGTCATTTTTTTACGAAGGCCCCAGAGAACTCCAGCCAGGATAAGGGAAACGATGGTTTCATAAATGGGAGTCGGAAACACACCCTCAGCCAATCGCCGACAGTAATTCCAATCGCAACCCTCGATTAACACGCCGCGGTTCAGAACATTATGTGGATAGTCAAAGGACCACAACCACTCTGGAAAAATCCACCAGGCGGGCATATCCATAGTATTTACAATACCCCAGTCGCCATCTCCACTCAGTTGGCATCCCATGCGACCTACTGCGTAACCCACAAGTAGCGCCGGTGCCACTGCATCCATAACATGAATCGGCGGCATTTTGCGTTTTTTCACATATCTATATACGACAATAAAAGCTACAATAAGACCTCCGTATATAGCCAGCCCACTCCCCGAAAATAGCGTACCGATGGGGTCGGAAAAAAAACGGGAGAGCGTCTCGGTACTTTCGAAAATCGCAAAAAGCTTCGCCCCAACAATTCCGGATATAGCAGCCACCATGGTAATATCCCAAACCTTGTCCTGTGGGGGAACGGTTTGCGTCACCGTCTCCGGCTTCTTTTTAGCGTTCTTTTGCCCTTGATAGTACGTCCACCCCATAAAAAGCAGTGCGCCTATTATCCCGGCCGGCCAGTTCCCCTGAGTAGAAAAAAGTCCATCGAACGGATCCATCGCAAACTGGTCGTATTCCTGAATGATCCATACGCCTTTAAAGCCCAGGATAAACCCCGTCAGCAACTGATAAAAATAGGCCGTCAGACTCGGTTTTTCACCCACAGTAATGCTCTCTACCGTAGCGCCCAGGAGCCCTTCTTCATATTTTCGTTTCAGCTCCAGCCTGAGCACATACGCACTGGCTATAAATGCGAGCACGAGCAGCAGCCCAAACGTTTTTACGATACTGAATGCATTATCCGGGGCGGTCCCAAAAATATCGTGTAGAATATAGGAGAGGTCGGGATACATACCAAATCGATTTTAGAATGAATTCAACTGACGAATCTGCCTCAAAGATACGGGATTTTATCAAGCTGCGAGACATCGCTCTCCTTTTATCTGCATCGGCGGCCGGGCCTATCTTGTCATAGCTTATGCGTTCTCAAGCAGAATCAGCGTGTTATTTTTTTCTTATGCTTTTGGGGGTGTCCCTCGAGAGTCCGCCATAGGGCGCACATCTCGGGGCCGGGCCCCTCCGGGGTTCGCTGGCCGCTCCGTACTCAGGCGGTCCCCAACTCATTGGAGACCGCCCTTCGCACCCCGCCGCCGGTGGGCGGCGAGCCCTACGTACCCCTCACCCTTGCGCCCTCCGGGCGCTTTTTTTTGGGTGAAAAAAGTTAATTTCAGCTGCGCAAAACAAAAAAATCAACGCGATCCATGGTCTATAAGGAGTTTGGCAATAGAAAGTAGATTTGTGGTGCCAAAGGCGGTAATTTGCAACCCATCCCGTCTTGTCGGGAGATGAATACAGATTCGATTTCGGTATGCTGAACACGATTTGTTTTTGGGAGGGCCTGCTGCGGTAGTTTGCGAAAGGGGTGCCCAGCTCTTAGGTAGAGCTATATGATGTCGCAGTCATGATGATCTGGCATTGAGTGAACGAACAGAAGGGTCAAGCGTGAATTCGTGGTTTTCCCTGTAGCGCATGGTTCAAGATAAGGGACTGAACCCATCACCAGTGATATGCGGCGCGACCCTTCGGCTTGGTTCGGCAGGCTCACTACAAGCAGGGCAGGCGAGCGGAATCGCGATCGCGTTAGAGCGAACCATGAAAGGGCACAGCCCTTGTGCTGGGTCTGGGCATACGCAGCGGCCGTCGACGTTCTTACCGAGCTGAGCGGCGACCGCCAACTCGTTGGGGGTCGCAAACCTTGTAGTGTTTGAGCTCGAGGAAGCGACGGTAAGGAGCGAACTCGAGCGAGTTTTTAGAGGTTTAGCGAAGCGAGTGATAGAACGACAGGTTGAGAATTGCGATAGCGATTCGATCCCGCCAAACGCGGGATTTCGCATCTTATGTTTGTGCTTCAAATGCCGTGGAACGCGGTACAGTGAGGACAAGCCCGGCGGCTTTTGGGTTACTTTTTGGCCGCTCAAAAAGTAACAATGAAAGAGCGCCGAGTGAGAGAGGCGAGGAAGTGCGCCAAGACAGAGAGTACCCAGGGGTGCGCCAATTCATATGATGTCCCAGCCATTATGCCATCGGCATTATGAGCGAACGGAACCTCGTAGAGGCTGACCTGCGAGAGCAGGGCAAGAGAGCGAACCGCGGCAGCGGGCTGGAAGGCCTTTTTGTTGAATGCTTCTATCTGGCATATTGATACTCAAATATGCTAGATGAGAATGGTTTTCTTTTGTTATTTTTTGATCATGCCAAGAGTAAAAAGTAACATGTGGGCCTGGGTGTGCGTCGGCCCTAAAATATATTCGGTGAAAAAAATTAGTACAATAGCGCTAAAGCGCCAAATGGTCTATGTTCTATACAGATTATAAACAACAAAACCCCGAATTCACCTCAGAAAGCTCCCTTTACAACTTCCGTACCCGACCGTCTTCTAATTGATATCTTTCCCCACTTTCCGGGCATACCGCCTTTTGATGCGCATCAAACTCCAGGCGATGTCCAAATTCTGACATCCATCCGATTTGACGGGCTGGGTTTCCTACCAAAAGAGCATAGGATGGAACAGCTTTCGTCACCACAGCGCCGGCACCGATAAAAGCAAATGCTCCGATATTGTGACCACAAACGATGGTGGCATTGGCACCAATCGAGGCGCCTCGACCTACATGAGTGGATTCGTAGGCACCGCGACGGACTACGGCGCTGCGGGGGTTGGTGATATTCGTAAACACCATACTGGGACCCAAAAACACATCGTCTTCGCAGGTAACTCCAGTATATATAGATACATTATTTTGAACCTTGCAATTTTTTCCCAGAACGACCTTAGGACTGACCACCACATTTTGTCCAATATTGCATTGAGCTCCAATTTCCGCATCGGTCATAATATGAGAAAAGTGCCAAATTTTTGTGCCCGCACCAATTTGGCATCCGGAATCAATAACCGCGGTTTCGTGAGCAAAATAATTCTTTTCTGTCGACATGATAGTTCGTATTATGGGTTAGGCAAGAATACGGAGATTTTCTTCTTTTCCCAAGATCGGAAAACACCCGCACCTTTTTCTACATTTGTAGCATCAATTTTGGATTGCGCCCGTTTATACTATTATGAGAACACGCTCGGGATCTTTTGCCACATTACAATTATTTCGGTTTGCAGGTGCGGGAGACCAATTGTCTGCATTTAAAGACATGGGCCTGCGATCCCTTGAAAATAGGGTTAAAGCCCCCATTTTTTCCCGCCATATGGGAAGCGGAGCGGGAAGTGGGTTTAGTTTGTGGCCAGATTGGAGTACCTATGGATATTTTGCTATTTGGGAAAATCGGAAAGATGCTGATCAGCATTTGCGGGGGCAGAATTATGCTCTTCCCTGGGCTGAATATGCGATAGAAAAACTCAGTGCTCAGATGAGGTGTGTTCAGGTTCAAGGCAAATGGGATGGAAAAGAACCCTTGTGCCCGAGCTCAAGCCGCAAATCTGACCGCATCGCCGTGCTCACCCGGGCGCGTGTTCGGTTTTCTCGCTTACACCGCTTTTGGGGGCATGTTGGACAAGCCGCTCGAGCCATAGAGCAGGCGCCGGGTTGCTTATTTACGAAAGGGGTGGGTGAATGGCCGCTGGCGATGCAGGCGACCTTTAGTATATGGGAGTCCGCCGAGGCTATGCGCGAGTTTGCCTACACCAGCAAAGGGCACAAAGAAATTGTACAAAAAACGCGTCGCGAAAACTGGTACAGTGAAGATATGTTTGCTCGATTTGAAATCGAAGATCTATCAGGTAGCTACCGCGACTTAAATACATCCATAATATGAAGCTATTACATCATAAGATTTTAGGAAAAGGCGAACCCGTAATTATTCTTCACGGGCTTTTTGGAATGCTGGATAATTGGAAATCATTTGCGCGTTCTATGGCATCAGATTATCAGCTCATTTTAGTTGATCAGCGAAATCACGGACGGTCATTTCACGATCCCGAAATGAACTATGCGCTGATGGCAGAAGACGTAGAAAGGTTGATGGACTCTTTGGAAATTGATCGGGCGACCCTACTTGGACATTCGATGGGTGGGAAAACAGCCATGCAATTTGCAAAAGACTTTTCCACGCGAGTGGATCAATTGGTTGTTATCGATATCGGCCCTCAGGCATACCCTCCCGGGCATGGATTTATTTTCGATGCCTTGAAAGCAGTTCCGGTCAATCAGATTGGGAGTCGATCCGAGGCTGAAGAGATTTTAGCGAAATCCATTTCCGAGAAGTCCATTCAACTCTTCTTACTGAAAAACCTCAAAAGAGGTCCAAATGGTAATTACAGTTGGCGAATGAACTTAACTGCCATCGAGAACCATTACGAAGAGATTTTATCGGGAATTGAGATAAATGAACGGATAAAAGCGCCTACGCTGTTCGTTAATGGGACTCGGTCCAGTTATATCCGCGAAGAAGATGAAGAAACCATACGCAATAAATTTCAGGAAGTAGAGTTTCAGCATTTAGAAACAGGACATTGGGTCCATGCTGAGCAGCCGGAAAAACTGGAACAGGGCGTTAAGCGTTTTTTGCAAAAACATGTCGAAAAATAGTTTCTATATTCGCTATTAGAGAGTGAGATGAAAACGCTCTCCATCACTAAACCATCAATCGCAACATTATATGATTAAGCGTCAACTCATACTCATAAGCTTATCTCTTGTTTTCTTATCGAATCAATTGGGACCGGCTGAAAACAACCGCTATTTTGAGATTAGTAAGAATTTAGAAATTTTTGCTGCTCTTTATAAAGAACTCAACCATTCCTATGTGGATGAGTTGGACCCTAGTTCTCTCATGCGCACAGCCATAGACGCCATGGTGGAATCTATGGATCCCTATACCGTGTTCTTTTCTGAATCTGAGATCGAACGATATCAGCTGGAGAAGGAAGGGAAGTACGAAGGGATAGGTGCAAAGATTGTAGAAATTGATGGCTACCTTACCATTACCCAACCTTATCGGGATTATGCTGCAGATGATGCGGGATTAAAAGCGGGTGATCAGCTTATAGGAATAGGTGGGATGTCCATTGAGGCCATAGGGTTAAATAAGGCTAAGCTTATGTTGCGCGGAGCCAGCGGAACGGGGCTGCGACTGAAAGTGAGACGACCAGGTACAGGAGAAGAAATAGAAGTTGAGCTATTCCGGGAGCAGATATCATTACCTAATGTACCCCATAAAGAGCTCGTAGCTCCCGGATTGGGATACGTCAACTTATCCACCTTTACCCAGCAGGCGGGATCCAATGTTAAACAGGCTATAGAGCGCCTGATGCAAGATAACGACGGTGATCTGGACGGGCTTATCTTAGATTTACGGCAGAATGGAGGTGGACTATTGAGTGAAGCTGTCAACTTAACTAATCTGTTTATTCCTAAAGGTGAGGTCGTGGTGAGCACGCGCAGTAAAGTAGAAGAGAGAGATCAGCTTTTTCGGACGAGAAGCGCTGTTAGTTATGAGAATTTACCCATAATAGTGTTAGTAGATGACCGTTCAGCCTCAGCTTCCGAGATTGTATCGGGTGCATTGCAGGATTATGACCGAGCCGTTATTATGGGACAGCGTACTTTTGGAAAGGGACTGGTGCAAAATGTCAAGAAACTGAATTACAATAATCAAGTAAAAATCACTACAAGCAGATACTATATTCCCAGTGGCCGTTCCATTCAAAGCGCGAAGTATATAGATGGTGAAGCGATAAACATTATAGATTCAGCGAGTCAGGGTAATCGGTATAAGACAAAGGCCGGTAGAGTCGTCTATGGGGGTGGGGGCGTTTTGCCTGATGTGCAGATGGACCCCTTTCAGGATGAAGAGGTGTTAGCTGCTCTTGAAAAGCAGCATGCGATTTTCAAGTTTGTCACAGAGTATATCGCGGAAGGGGTTACGGTGGAGGATCCACGAAGCTACGAGTTTAAAGATTACGGCCTTTTTTTAGACTATGTAGAATCCGATGCGGTACAGTTGGAGTTCGCGGCAGAAAAGGAAATACGTGAACTGAAAGAAGTCGCCAAGAAATACGGCTATTGGGAAGAGATTGAAAAAGAGATATCAAAAGCTCAAAGCCGTATTATAGATGCCAAACGAAAAGCACTATCTGATCATGAGGAACTCATTTCAAATATGATTGCGGAAGAAGTGGTGTCGCGTTTTGAGTATTTAGAAGGAAGATTAATCCGCAAGTTGCAGTATGACCCTGAGATTAAAGCTGCTGTCGACCTACTCAATGACCCGGAACAGTACAAGCGTGTTTTGTCGCCGAACTAATTATTATGGCTTTTTTTATTGGAATTGAAACGGGAACAGATGTGTGTTCGGTGGCTTTATTTGAAGAAAGCAGGTTAATTGCTTTGAAGGAAGAAGTAGGGCGCGTACATAGTGAGAAAACAGCTATCTTTTTTAAGGATTGTTTAGAGCAAGCTGGGCTGCGCCCTAAGGATATCTCTTCTGTAGGCGTGAGTATAGGTCCAGGTTCGTATACCGGACTCCGTGTCGGGCTCTCTGTTGCAAAGGGGTTTTGTTACGCCACCAATACAGACCTGGTGGCTATTGATTCTTTAGCTGTGCTGGCTGCGGGATCCAGGGAGAAGCTGGGGGAAACGGGCAAGATTGTTCATTGTCCTATGATTGACGCTCGACGTATGGAAGTGTATACGGCCTTCTATTCCGTCACAGGTGCGGAGTTGGAAGCTACTGAAGCAGTGCTTCTAGATTCGGATTTTTTCGAGAACCGGTATCGAGATTGCGATATGGTATCCTTAAGTGGGGACGGAGTGGATAAAGTGATGGATATGGTAGGTTTGCCCGAGCGCTGGCAAGATAGCGGAGTTCGATCATCTGCTCGACATATGGGCACGCTCATTAAGAAGCACTGGGAGGCGGGGAATATAGCTTCTGTGGCCTATACGGTACCAAAATATTTAAAAAAACCTAATATAACGCAGTCTAAGAAAACTCTTCTCTGAAAAAAAGCGTTATAACTTCAGATGTAAAAGTTTAGTATAGAAACGGTTGATTTGTATGGCTTTACATATATTTTAATCGCGAATTAAAAAACTGGTACAGTTTATGCATTAGTCCTATGTATAATCTAATAACACAAAACCGGAACAATGAGTAAGGACAAGAACGAAAATGTTACATTACGAGAAGGAGGTGATAAAGACATCCATTTGGACTATGCAGATTTGAGAAAAGCTGTATTGGTACTTCGCGCTGTCAATCACAAGTTACGTCAGCGCATCATCAATTTACTTGAGGAAAACGAATCCCTCACCGTAACAGATATTTACATCAAGCTTCGTTTAGAGCAAAGTGTGGCATCTCAGCATTTAGCCATTCTTCGTCGGGCAGGTGTAGTAAATACAGATCGTGACGGTAAATTTATTTACTATTCGATCGATAATGAGCGATTAGCTCAAATCAGCCGATTAGTGGAAGATTTAGCGAGTTAAACACATACTTTACATAAAGCTTGTAATTTGTTTGATAGAGAATGAGTTACAAACTTTTTTCAAAAAATTTTTACAGTCCAAAATAACTGATAATCAACGAGATAAGACCTTTTGATTAAAGTTTTACTCTATGCGTGCCCATGCCGACCTTTGAATTACGATTTTTTATATGCATATTTGTTTCTACTTAGGTCACATATCAATAAATAAGAAAACGCATGGAACGGACAACAGTTACATTTAACAAGGAGCATCTCAAGACTTCGGTTGAGATGCTTCGCGCATTGGCGCACCCCTTACGGCTAAAAATTCTGGAGTATATTGATCGTCGCGGTACGGTCAATGTGAACAAAATCTACCAGGGATTGGGTATTGAGCAATCAGTTACCTCGCAGCATCTTCGGATTATGCGACTGGCTGGTGTCTTAAATGCTCGACGTGAGGGTAAGTTTGTATACTACAGTATACATTATCCGACAGTATTACGGGCTGAAAAGGCCATGAAAAATTTTATAGCTGCAGAAAAATCATCCCCAGTGGAGAGTTAAAATCTACTCTACTTTTTTTCAGCTTATGATTTCGTTCCATCCCATCAACAGTAAACTTACTTATCGATTCGTCCCGCAGATCATTCTGCATGACAATAAACACCTAATCTTGCACTGAATTAAAGGTCTTCAGTTTGAGGCTGGGTAGACGATGAGGTATTCTCTTTTTGACTAACAAAAAAGTCCCGGTAAAAAAGTAATAACATAGCTACGCCTATGCTAATGGCGCTATCGGCGATGTTGAATACCGGTTTGAAGAATTCAAATTTCTCACCACCCCAAAATGGGAGAAATTCAGGCCAGGTAAAGGAAAATAACGGAAAATACAGCATATCCACCACTTTCCCCATTAGAAAAGGACCATAGCCTCCTCCCTCAGGCATAAACACTGCGGGTTCTCCATATACAGAGGATTCCGAGAATAAAACACCATAGAAGAGGCTGTCAATAATATTACCCAAGGCACCGGCCAATATGAGCCCTAAACTAATAAGTAAGCCCAGCCGTTCTTTGACTTTGAGTAAGGTATGAATGAGGTAAACTAAAAATAGAGCGGCAAAAACTCTGAAGAGGGTAAGAAATATTTTCCCCCACTTTCCTCCAAACGCCATTCCAAATGCCATGCCTTCATTTTCCACAAAGTGAATGCGCGCCCAGCTTTGCCCAAAGATGAGAAATTCCTCTCCATAGTTCATCTGTGTTTTGATCCAAAATTTAGAGGCTTGATCAAGGATGAGCACCAGAATAACGACTAGAATGACCCAAAAGATTTTCTCTTTATTTGTCTTCATGATTGACTTATATTAAGACTTTCGTCCTTGCTTAGCTTCAATGGACAGGGTGGCATGAGGTACTGCCAACAATCGATTTTTGGAAATGAGTTTACCCGTCTCCCGACAGACCCCGTATGTTTTCTTTTGAATTCGCTCTTTTGCATTTTGGAGATGTTGAATGTGTTTGCGCATGCGTCCGGCATGCTTCACAGCGGATTCATTCTCCACAGATAAAGCGCTATCTTCCATTCCCTTTACCTTTTCGTTTTCATTCTCCTTGAGGAGGCGCTCGTAATATTCTAGTTGGCTTTGGGCTCGCTCAAGTTTCTTATCTATTAAAGCTTCGAACTCCTTGAGATCCTCATCAGTGTATCGGGTTTTCATGGAATCACTCATGTTTTTAAGGATTTAAATGGGGTAAAGAATTAGCCTAATTAATTTCATCGGCCAATTAAAAGTGGCTGCAAATATACGTTTTTATGTTGTCGTTGCTATAGGGTTGGGCGATCAAATCATAGAGGCTATATCAACCCATTATTTTAGCATTTTTTTGAGTTTTATGGCAAGGGCATACTCAGCAAAGGTCTAAAAACCAGCTTTTTGCCGAAAAATTCGCATGCAGCTCGTTTTTTATTTATATTTGTAGGAGACAAAAAAATTATTATGAAGCTTTTACGTGTTTTATTCTTAGGATTATTAGTATTTTCAGCTATTTCTCTTTCAGCTCAGATTGAAGATGAGGCTCCTGTTGAAAGTATGAAAGTCCAGGAACAAGAAGAGGAAAGTACCGATCAACTTATATATCAAAAGTCCTTTGGCCTAAAAACGGGTTACTATACCACGATTGGTCTCAGCTATAACCAGTTTTTCACGAATCGGTCTGCTTTCAATGTAGATTTAGGGTATAGAATTCCCGGAGGATGGTTAGGAAATGGAGAGAATACGCGAATTGGTGCCATTCTTTCTTATGAGTACCACTTGGCACTCAACTCGAATCCGGATCGACTTTGGACTGCTTTTGGAACAGCAGGTTTACATATTGGACAGGCAGATTATTCAGAAAGAGGTGGTCTTAGAGATTACGGTGAAACATTTATGACTTCAGGCCTTACTTTTGGTCTGGGATTAAGTGTGAGATGGGGACGTATTAATTTAAGCGGGGCCTGGATGCCAGCCTACGACTTCCTTAACCATGAATATGGAGGTGGAGAGTTTTATGTCTGGCGTTGTTCCCATGTTGCCGCAAGGTACATGTTCTAGAATACTTAGGTTTTAATTCCCTGTTTCGGCCGAAATTTAAACTTGAGATGCAATGCTTGTCAGTATCACCATTTTAGAAGCATAATCGCTATCTGGCTTTTTCACTTTTTTTATTCCCTTTAGTACCTTAAGTTTACTTCGTTTGTTTTAGGTTTATTTCAAAACGAAAAGGGAATTGTCGTGTTTCGCCAAATACCAATAATCACTATCTTTTTGTGGGGCCTTTCCTTTTGGGTAGCAGGTCAGAGTACTGAGGCTTTATCGTTTTTTGAAGCGGGTCGGGATAGCTTAGAAGTCGGAAAATCCGATGCGGCTATTTCTTTATTTTCTCAAGCTATTCAGCTTGACCCTCAGTATTCTTCCGCATTCCTCAACAGGGGGAATGCAAAAATAAATACACCTGAAGAGGCCCTAAAGGACTACAATCAGGCTATTAAAATCGACCCAAATTACGCCAAAGCGTACTTTAATCGCGCATATGTAAAAACGCGATTGGGTGATTTGCAGGGTGCGATCTCGGATTATGAACAAACAATTGTGGTAGATAGTACCTTTAAAGAAGCTTATGTTAATTTGGGGAATGTCAAGTTGAGGTTAGGGGATACCTTGGGCGCTTCTTATGATTATACTCAAGCCATAGGTATTTTTAAGCAATATGCGCTGCCATACAATAATCGCGGAATAGCCTATATGGGCTTGAATAAGTTTGATTTGGCCATGGCTGATTTTGATAAAGCTATACAGCTTGCGCCTCCGAATGCCTTGGCTATCAGTAATAAAGGATTATTGTATTACGAAATGGGTGATTTGGAGCGGGCCTTTCAGCTCTTCAATAAAGCTATCCAGATCGAGAATAGGATGTATAGAGCTTATACTTACCGAGGCATGGTTCATCGGAAGCAGGGGAATTTAAAGGCAGCAATGGATGATTATAATCGAGCTCTTGCCATTGATTCGTCGTGGTGGATGGGATATAATAATCGGGGTCAGCTAAGAACCCTATTAGGCCAAATGCAGGAAGCAAAGGCTGATTTTGATAAAGCCATCAATATGCGACCCGAATACGCTTTGGCTATTTACAATAGAGGTCAGGTCAAGCAAGGGATGGGCGAAAATCGGTCAGCAATTCGAGATTTTAATCGGGTTTTGGAGCTACAGCCTCATTTTTGGAAGGCATATGCCGCTCGCGCCGTTTCCAAAAGAGAATTGGGGCTTTATTCTGCCACAATTTTTGATTGTACTATGGCACTTTCAATCGAGCCTAATAAACCAACAGTGCTGCATAACCGAGGGGTGGCTTATTATGAAATCAAGGAATATGATAATGCGCTTTCGGATTTCAATTTAGCCATTGATCTCAGACCCAATTACGGAGAAGCTTTTTTTAGTCGTGGACTCACGTACCGAGACATGGGGAAATATGATAAGGCCATTTCGGATTTTTCCCGATCTATTGCACTTGAGGAATCTTTAGCAAAATCTTTTGGCAACCGCGGATTTTGTAAGGCTCAGCTAAACGATATAGAAGGTGCGCTTTTGGACTACAACCATTCCTTGGAGCTAAACCCCAGCAATTCACTTGTTTATAACAATAGGGCATCTAGCTTAATACAACTGGAAAGCCCCAGAGAGGCTTTAGCAGATTATAATACGGCCATTCGTCTTGATCCTAAGTTCGCTGAAGCTTACAATAATCGAGGCCGGCTCTGGATACAATTAGGAGATACAGACCAGGCGGTTGCTGATTTCTCACAGGCGATTTCCAACAAAAAGAACTATGTCAACGCCTATGGAAACCGGGCTTTAGTTTATGCGGCTGAAGGCCAGAAAGTAGAGGCGATTAGCGATTGGAATCGTGTTCTTGAAATCAACCCAACCTACGTCCTGGCCTTAAATAACCGTGGGGTGCTATATCACGAAGTAGGCGAAAACTTGAGTGCGCTGGCTGATTTCACTTCAGCGATTCGCTTTAATTCCGACTATGTTGAGGCCTACGTAAATCGCGGTATAACTTACCAGGAGCTCGGTAATTACTCGTCCGCCATTCAGGACCTTACCCGGGCCATCGAGTTGGATAAAACTGAGGAAAATGCTTTTATATATAGGGGGCTCGCTCACTTCGAATTAGACTCCTTCGATCGAGCTGAGTCTGACCTTCAAAAAGCACTTGAACTCAAAGAAAATAGCAAAAGAGCCCGTTGTTTTTTAGGTGTAGTTGCTGCAGGAAGAGGAAACGATAAAAAGGCTTTGTCCTACTATCAGGCAGCTCTTGAGGCAGATCCTACATTTCCGGATACTTATTATCACATGGCGCGACTTAAACAAAAGCAAGGGTATTATAAAGGTGCGATAGAAGATTACACTATGGCACTAAAGCAAGGAGGTAATGCTTTGTCCATATATAATGGTCGCGCTCAAGTATTTTTAGAGATCGGTGAAATTTCTAAAGCTTGTGAAGATTGGCAAAAGATGAATGAGACAAATAGCCGAATGGCTCGACAAGAACTGAGAAGGTATTGCGAGTGAGGAGAAGGGGGAATT
>CAZVFU010000036.1:0-22552 GCA_964626595.1 uncultured Saprospiraceae bacterium | reverse complement strand
TTTTTTGCGGAAAGAATAATAGCAGACCGAAGATGCACATATCCAATATAGAGGTGTTTACTAAGTGCACTTTTGTGGCGGTTGTAAGTATGTTGGCAACAATCCAATTAAGCCATAGTGGCATCATCAATTAAAAAAGCTGTATATTCGGAAAGTGATGTTGACAGATGAAATAGCAAAACGTAGAGAGGATTTTGAAAACCTATGCGCTGATCACAAGGTAAAATTCCTTTATGCGTTTGGATCATCGATTACGGATCGTTTCGACCCGGATAAAAGTGATATAGATTTATTGGTTGAGATTGACGATAACGATCCAATTGAACGGGGAGAAAAATTAATCTCACTTTGGGATATGTTTGAGGAGTTTTTCAATAAAAAAGTGGATCTGCTAACAGATTCATCGGTTAAAAATCCTTTCTTACGTAAAAGTATTGACGCCACAAAGGTTTTGATATATGACGGATCAAGGCAAAAAGTATTTATTTGATATTCTACATTCAATTGAATTGATCGAGGAATTTCTTTCTTCGATCTCAAATTATAACGAATATACGGCTGATCTAAAAACACAAAGTGCAGTAGAGCGACAATTGGTATCATTGGCGAGGCCGTTAACAAATTCGATAAGTTATTTCCTGATTCCACCCTTGAAAATGCTAGAAAAATAGTTGGATTCAGGAACCGTTTGATTCATGCATATGATGCAGTTGACTCATCAATGATATGGGCAATTGTAAGAAAACATGTGAAACCATTGAAAGCAGAGGTAGAAAAAAACTAAATAAATAAAGGCCAGTTGTTAAAAAACATATATAGCGCATACCACCCGCTTTTTGATAAGTTTGTAGGTTTCTTATCCCGTTGCCTTAAACGTGCAAACAGGTAACTTGATAGGGATGATGGTACTACGCCATATATGCGACCTTTTAACATCTCCGTAAACCTTCCTATCTATCCGGTGAACCATATGCAGCGACACAGCAATAGGGGAATAAAAAAATGTAAATGGAATTACCAAAATATCATGAAACGTTCATTCCTATTTTAGAGACTCTTAATCCTGTAGATTCTTTAAAAAGCAGGGAACTAGCATCTAAAATTCGCGATATCTACTATTCGCATTTACCAGAAAAACTTCTCAAACAAAAGACAAGCTCAGGCGCAAACGTATTACTAGATCGGGTTCTTTGGGGAAAATCGTATCTCAAGATGGCAAAATTTGTTTCTTACCCAAAGAGAGGTAGGGTTCAAATCACCGAAAAGGGGAAAAAAGCTCTGGCAAATGGGCATTTGTCCCTGGACGAACTTAAAAATGATCAAGATTTCATAAATCACCGACAATCTGTTAAAAGCAAAAAGGAAGATGAAGTAGAGCTTGACAATGTTGATATTGAGAGTGCATCCCCTCAAGATTTGATTGACTCTGGATTTTCTGCAATTGAAACCGAGGTAAAGACGGAACTCCTCGAACGGCTGAAAGAACTTGACCCCTATTATTTCGAAAAGGTTATTCTAATATTACTTAAGAGGATGGGATATGGAGACTTCGTCGAAACGTCTAAATCTGGTGACGGAGGGATTGATGGCATCATAAATGAAGATAAACTTGGGCTAGAAAAGATATACACTCAGGCCAAACGGTACAATGAAAATAAAGTAAGAGAAAAAGATATCCGAAACTTCATTGGCGCCATGAGCGGTGATACGAGCAAGGGAGTATTTATCACAACATCCTCCTTTGATAAGTCGGCTATTAAAAAGGCTGGGGAAGCTCATCATTCAATCATATTGGTTGATGGAGCAAAATTGGTTGATTTAATGCTCCAATTCAATGTAGGAGTCCAAGTAAAAACTGTCTACGAAATAAAAGAGGTCGATAATGACTTTTTTGAAGGTGAGTAATTATGCCCTTTAAAAACTCTACACAATAGCATCCTTCAAGATGTCCCCCCTCCCCGCGTGAAGGATAGGAGTGGCCGCGAAGCAAAGCGAGCGGGTCCCGAGAATCGACGAAGTCGATCTCGAGGACGGAACCCACGCATAGCCTGACCCGAATCCGCCGGCTGGCGGTGAGGGGCACGCCCAAAAAATGAGAAAAAGAGGGAAGCAATCGTAGCAAATGATTATATTCGAACGATATGAGTAATAGCTGGGGAAAATTATGGCGAATCACGACCTATGGCGAATCTCACGGACCGGCTGTAGGCGTAATCATCGACGGCTGCCCGGCAGGACTTAAAGTGGATGTAAATTCAATCCAACGAGACCTGGACCGACGTAGGCCGGGACAATCTGAGTTGAGCACTGCGCGAAATGAGGCTGATCAGGTGATCATAGAATCGGGGGTGCTGGACGGGGTGACTACCGGGGCTCCGATTCATATGCGACTTAAAAATAAGGATGCCCGTTCTAAAGATTATTCGAAACTTAAGGAAGTATATCGGCCTTCGCATGCTGATTACACTTATCAACAGAAATATGGGCTTCGCGAATATCGCGGTGGCGGACGATCATCGGCGCGTGAAACGGCCTGCAGGGTGGCAGCAGGTGCTTTGGCGAAACAGTTTATTGAGCAGTGGGGAATTGAGATTTATGCTTTCGTAAGTAAAATAGGTCCTGTTTCCGCACCCCATTCCTTGCCGGGCGAAATGAATTATAGTGCTATTGAAAACTATCGGGTGCGCACTGCCGACGGGGATACCGCTACTCGAATGGAAAAGGCTATCGAGGCCGCTCAACAAGATGGGGACTCATTGGGTGGTGAAATCTGTTGCCATATACTGAACGTTCCGGTCGGCTTAGGAGAGCCTATTTACGACAAATTACCTGCACGATTGGGAGCGGCAATGCTGAGTATCAATGCTGTCAAAGGCTTTGATATTGGCTCGGGATTTGAAGCCGTCAAAATGAGGGGGAGTGAGCACAACGATGCATTTTATGAGGAGGAAGGCAAAATTAAAACGCGCACCAATCATTCCGGGGGGGTATTGGGAGGTATTTCAAATGGGATGCCGATCTATTTTCGTGCGGCCTTTAAGCCCGTAGCGAGTATCCAAAAAAAGCAGCACACCGTTAATCAGAAGGGCGAAGCCCTGGAATTATCCATCCAGGGCAGGCACGATCCTTGTGTAGTGCCGAGGGCAGTGCCTATAGTGGAGGCCATGGCGGCATTGGTATTGGCTGATTTTATTTTATTACAAGGAAGACAGAAAGTATGATGAAGACCATTTTATATCTCACTGGAATTTTTGGACTATTTATTACGAGTTGCTCGTATGATGCCAGCTGGCCGAAACCTGAAATAGAATCATCTCAACAGGTGGTAGCCTTTTATAATGTAGAGAATTTGTTCGATACGATTAAGGACTACAAAATCAATGATGCCGAGTTTCTGCCTCAAAGCAAACTGGGCTGGGACTCCGAAAAATACCTGACGAAATTGGATCGACTGGCTACGGTCATAAAAAGTATGGAGTATCCTGTGCTTTTGGGTTTGTCAGAGATTGAAAACAGGACGGTTTTAGACGATCTGGTGAATCAGGCTAAATTGGAAAAAGCGGATTATCAGGTGGCACATATCAATTCGTCTGATCCCCGGGGCATAGACTGCGCCTTACTGTACCGGGCAGATTTTTATGAAGTCGATACTATGTATCTCATTCGCGCTTATGAACGAAGCCAGCGTAGTCCCGGTCGGGAACAGTTAGTCGTGGAAGGCCACTGGCATAACGGTAAAGCAACTACGGTAGCTATCAATCACTGGCCCAGTCGACGGAAGGGACTGGCCCAAAGTGAACCCAAGCGTATCTCTGCTGCTCGGAATTTATTTTTGGGATTATATGATCGCCACCAAATCGAGGAAGACTACATTCTTATTATGGGCGATTTCAATGATGAGCCCTCCAATACCAGTATCAAGAGAACATTGAATGCGGGTCCGGCTGAGGATAAGGGGGCTTATAAGTTCATTAACTTGAGTTACCCGGCCTTTGATGCGGGGAAAGGGAGTTATAACTACCGGGGAAGCTGGAACATGCTGGATCAAATTATCGTATCAAAACCCTTTTGGGATTGTTCGGATGGCTTGTGTTTTAAACCGGCGAAGGTATATGACGCACCGTCTCTTCTATTTCGCCACCCCAAGAATGGATTAAGTCCGAACCGAACGGCGGGCGGGCCAAATTACTACGGCGGATATAGCGATCACCTTCCGGTCTACGCGCCGCTATCCATTCCTGTCAAGAAAGAGTAATCTCCCTACTCGGAGGTGTCTTGATCCGACGATGGATCTTTGGGCATGATTCGTAGTTTTTGAGCCGCTTTTTCCAGTCCGGAGTAAAAGCTGTCGAAGGAATCAAATTCTTTTTGGTGACGGATACCGACACCGGAGCGAAAACGACGGCCTTCGAGAACCTGATCACTCAATGAATAAACCCGCAACATGAGCTGCCTATCTTCAGTTAATGCGTATTGTAAAGCAAAGTTACCGGTAAAAAAGGTGCCGGCATCCGTCGCGCCCACTGAGTTGGTATTGCCGACAAAGTAATTTGTACCCACATCTAGCTCTACTCGATCGAAAAGACGGGCCGTGGTGCTGACTCGAAACTGTCCGGAATTGATCTCCAAACCTTCCCCTCGAACAACGTCATCAGTGCCGACATTATAGTTTAGGTCCAGATCAATATCATCTATGAACTCGACATCCTCCACAGCTGATCTCAAGATGTTGGAGAGTACATTGGAGAATTGACTGGAGACGAATTCACTCAATGTGTTAACTCCGGCAGCCACTCCTATATCTCGCCCTCCACCTACGGCAGACGGCACAAAAGTATTGAGTACAATCAGAGCTCCGGCCTGCTTATACATTTCATTGGGGTCAGACTCCAACAAGGTCAACTTGTTTTCGACAATCGAACGCGCGGGACCCGTCAAATTAGGGAAATCGATGGTAAAGGCTAACTGAGGAGAATAAAGCATGCCTGTAAGTTCTACATTCAGAATAACCTCCGTATTATTTTGAAATTCTCTGATTTGGTCGGGCTGAGTAACCATTTCCTGCACTAAAAAGTAGGGGGAGGTAAATACGCTATACTGGGCCTTTATGTTAATAAGGGCATCCAGAGGATCTCCCGTCCAGCTTATGGTGCTGCCGGGTGCAACGGCAAACGGCTTTTGAATAATGACCTGAGAAGTAAACAGATACTGTCCCCTGCTGATCTCATAGTCTCCAAACATAGAAATATCACCAGCGCGATTTAGATTGAATTGAATATTACCCCGTCCCCGGCCTCGAATGATGTCACCGGTTTTCTTATCGATAATTATTTCAACTTCAGCGCGGTCATTGGCGGTTAGGTTCAGAGAAAAGTCAATTCCAGTTGGGGCTTCTAAAGTGTTCTTTTCTGTCGTGCTGGTATCGCTAAAGTCTTCATAGCGAAAATAGCCGGCAGTAACATCATCATCGATATAATCTGTTCGTAGAAAGAAGCGAGTATCTTCTTTATTTTCAGCTACGATATCGATTTTAGGTGAGCCCAATGGCCCGGACATATCGACCTGAGCTGATCCCATGCAGTGTCCATAATACATAATACCATCGTCCTCTGTGGTATTCAGGAGTAAAAATTTATCTGACTGGATAGAAAGATCGAGAGATAAGTCCCTAAAGTAGTCATGTTTTAGTCCTCCGGTCAGCGTCGCTGCATTTCCGTAGATATCAATAATTTCAGCTTTGCTGGCATCGATTAGGTTTTCATCCAATTGTACTAACTGGTTTTCAATAAACAAACGAATGCCCAGAAAGTCAATGGTTACGGCTCCCTTTTGAACGAGCCCCTCCCCTTTCAGAATCGGTTTATCCACGGCTCCACTCATTTTGAATTTTCCCGTGAGATGGCCTTCCACATCAGATATCCCTTCTCGAACAAAATAAGTGAGAATATGCATGGGCAGGCGATCTAATTGAAGATCCAAAGCATAAAAATCGGAGGTTACCCCGGTGGCATCTGCAAATAAAAATCCATTAAACTTTAAACCATGGTCAGGATGCTCTAATTCTCCGTCCACCCTCAATGGCGAGTCCTCTAAATCAGACGAAGCAGATGCGCTCAGGTTTCCGTAATCATCCCCATTAATATTCAAGCTATCGATTTGCAGTGATCCATTCAATGCACTCACTTCATATATGTTTGGTTTGTACACTGAGGCCGAGAATAAGCCAGCGAAGGAGAATTTATCGGTAACCAGAATATCATTGAGCAAGGATAGCTCCACATTTTCAATACCCAGAGATAATCCTTCATCATTGATGGACTTTAGACTGATTTTTCGATCTTGAAAGTTCATATCAAAATTATCTAATCTTATAAACTCTCGGTTGATTTGTGCGAGATTTTGCGGATTTACATCCCAGCTATCAAAGAAAAACTCCAGATTTCTATTGAGTAATTTAAAGGCAAAATTAGTGTCTATAATAAAGCTTTTGCCTTCAAAATTAAACCGATCTTCAGCTCGCTCTTTATCTAAAATATTAAAACTCCAAAACAGAGTATCGGCATTGAGGTCAAATTGTCCTGTAAAGGCTTCGATTCCGAAACGCTCCCCAAAACTGGCACTGTCGACATAGGTCACAATATTACTGAGGCCGGAACGGGAGTCCAGAAACACATAAGCATCGTGTAGATCCTGATTTCCCTTCTTAAAGTGAGGAACATAAGATTCAAAGTAAATACTGTCCTTTTCATCGTCCCAAAATAAATTTACCGTAGAACCATACAGACTATCTATATCCGGACTCAATAACTGCAACCAGTTTTCTGTATCGTGAATATCCAGATCTAAATAAAACTTTTGTGGACTCACATTGGACGAATCGTAGCTTACCTTGAGAAACTCAGCATACTCCGGATAGTCCTTAGAGAATTTATGTTGGAAGGAAGCCCATAAGTGCGTAGGTTTATATCTTCCTTCCAGTGTGAGGTCCAACTGGGGCGCATGTATATGCAGCTCTCTGTTGGTAGATGAAATTTTCCGTGAATATGCTTCCAGGCTATCAATTTCATGCCTGATCGTATCGTCCTGAATCAAGGTAAAGTCGTCCAGAACAAACCGAGCCGCGAGTTCATTAATTTTATAATTATCAATCCGAGCTTTTACTCCTCCTGATACTTGAATATTTTCTTCTGTAAGCTGCAATTTGCCCAAATGAATCTGCAGTATATCGGCATCGATATCAATCTGAGGTAGCTCTTCAGCTAAATTCACCTTTCCTCGAAACGAAAAATTGAGGAATTCATCCAGGATATCAAACTTTCCGTTAAAAAGAGGACCTTCAAAAGTTCCATTCATGTTGAAATTATTGAAAGTATACCCTTTATAAGTAAACCCCTCAACGGTAGCCAAAATGCGTGTCGACAGATGTTCAAGACTGAGTCCATTCCCCTCTGTTACATCGGCATAGAGATTAATCCTTCCCAAGTCGGCGTTATCACTCAATGCCCCCAAATCAAAATTAATGAGATTGAGGCCACCAGAATATACGGCATCATCCGCACCCTTCTTCACATCCATTTTCATCTTCATTTCGGCTTTCCCGATATCTGAATTTAATATTCCTTCCGCTACAAAATCTTTGAAGGCGCCCTCAAATTTTCCTTTGAAATTAAGACGTCCCAGATTTTTGAAGTTTTCAGGCGGAGAAAAGCCTGGAATGATTCGATAAAGATCATCCATATTAGAATTGGATTGATCTATTTTGGCAAACAAATACGCTTGATCTCCTTCAGCCAGATTCTCGGATCTAAAATTGCCCTCCAAACTCGTTTGCTGTCCCAGATCAAGGGAGAAATTTTTTCCCGTCAATTTGTTTACCGGACCTCTGACATCTCCAGAAAGTTTAATGAGTTGATTGGCACTTTCACGAAAAAACCGAACCTTTCTCAACCCAGGTGCAAACTGGATCAAGTCGGAGATCTGAATATCTGTTTTCTGACTTAAAAAATGAATATTTACCTCATCCTTAAACTCTCTGAAATCGGTAAAGGCATCGTATTTCAATTCCACATCTGCGATAATTTCGCTACCCGTAGTCTCCAGTTGAACACCTTCCAGATCTACAATATTTGTATCCACATGTACATAATTTGCACTGAAGTTATTTATAGATAAACCAGAAGAAGACTGAACTGAAAGTTGGTGCAGACACCCATCGAAATTCCAGTTATACAGATTAAAATCAGAAACGTCAATAAAAATTTGATCCAGATCAAGCCTTTGCCAGTCCAAAGCGCCCACAACTGAGGAGGGATTGGGATTTTCAATTAAATTGTATCGCCGAAAAAACCCATCAGAGAGGCTGAATTGACGGCATTGAACGAGCCAGGGATCCGGCCCCACTCCTTTGGGATCCAGCGTATTGATACGCGTGTTCTCCTCAAATTCCATCATTGTACCCGGAAAACTGTATAGCTCGATTCGGGGAGATTCTAAAATTACATCTTTAATGCTAATCTCTCTATTTTCAAAATCAATCCGATCCGGCACAATCAGACCGTCCTTTATGGCAAATCGTTGATAAGAACCAGCCACAGAATCCTGTCTAACGAACTCAGCATCTTTAAGAAGAACTTCATTCAAGTCTATAGCAAACCCCAAATTACTGGAATCGGGCGGGCTTTCACCCGATCGGTCGGCCGAGCTTCCAAATGCGTCTAAAAACACTTCTACATTGGTTTGTGTTTCCCCTTTTCGTTTCCGTTGATAAAAGCCACCGCTTTTCAACTGCACGCCTTTCACTAAAAAGTCGCGGCCTTGAATGTAAGAATAAATGGGGTTTTCGAATTCTATTTGAAAATCATTGGCGAATAACAGCGTATCACCATTGTGATCTTCTATGTAAAGCCCTCTCAGAGATAAAGAGTTAAATAATCGAAGTCGAAATCCTTTAGCCTTTACCGTGGTTTCGGTTTTGTCACTGATTTGCTTCGTAATCTCACCAATTACGAACTCTTGTACCGCAGGAATTTGAACCGCAATAGCCAAAGCAACCCATAATAGGAGAATACCTATAAAGCCCCGTTTGACCCACCGCCATATGAGCGCAGCAATAGATTTTTTTTTAGTTTTCTGACTTTCCATTATTTATATTAACGGGAATGTAAGGAAATTCAGCACATTCAGCCTAACCTACTTTAAAAAATTATACGTAGCCCAGAGTTTATTGCGCTCATTGGGATTCGAAATATGCAGAACGCAACTTTTGGCTTAATATTTTCACCTCTCGAGCTTCTCGGACATCATGGACTCGTAAAATATGAGCTCCTTGCAATAAGGCCATGGTGTGAAGTGCGGTTGTTCCGTTTAGCGCTTGTTCGGGCTCTATGTTTAGTGTTTTATAAATCATGGACTTTCTAGACAGCCCCACCAGCACAGGACAGTTTAGACTATGGAAAAGATGGAGAGCATTTAGTATCTGAAAATTATGATCAATATTTTTAGCGAATCCAAAACCCGGATCAATAACTATGTCCTTAATTCCTTGATCTTTCAAAGTCCGAATGCGTTGAGAAAAGTAACTATAAACGGAGGTTACCACATCTTCATAATCAGAAAGGCTTTTCATAGTTTGAGGAGTACCTCGCATATGCATACAGACAAAAGGAGCGCCCCATCGGGCCACAATGGAGACCATATTTTCATCAAATTTGCCTCCGGAGATATCATTGATCCAGTCTGCTCCCGCTGAAAGGCTTTTTAAGGCGGTGTCAGAATGAATGGTATCCACTGAAATACAAATCTCGGGCCAGCGCGATTTAATATGAGATATAACACCCCCCAGACGATTCCATTCCTCTTCAGAAGGGACAATATCAGCGCCCGGACGGCTCGACATAGCGCCTAAATCTATAATATCTGCTCCTTCCTGAATCATTTGTTCGACCCGGCTTATAACTTCACCTTCTTTTTGGTAGCGACTGCCGGAGTAAAAGGAATCTGGGGTTACATTGACAATTCCCATGATCAATGGGCGATCTATAGAAAATAGAGAGCCACCTTGGGTAAAAACGTGATGTCGTGATTCAGTCCATTTCATTTAATAAATGACATTCAAAGTCTTGAATAGTTTAACCATTTGATAAATAGTTGCTTTCTAGCAAATTATTATTTTATTAGCCAATGAATCTTGTCAAGTTTATGAATAGTTCGGGTTAGTCTATATCCGGAGGAAGTTCAATACATATTTATAATGTGAGATGGTAAATACTCCCACTAAGCTGGCACAGCTCAAAGTAAGGCCCCAAAGGTTTTATTATGACTCAGTCTTAGCTGTAAAAAACTGCCTGACTTTTTTCAAGAAATCTATTTCGTCGTAGGGTTTGGTAATATAATCATTCATTCCGTGAGCCAAGTATTGTTCAATATCGTGTTTGAAGGCGTTAGCTGTTAGTGCGATAATAGGTACGTCAAGTCCCAAATCGGTTCGAATGAATTGAGTAGCTTGTACCCCATCCATTTCAGGCATTTGAATATCCATAAGAATCAGGTCGAACTGTTCATTTTCCATAATTTGAATAGCTTCTTTTCCATTCCCCGCCTCTACGATATTAGCGCCAATTTGTTTCAAGGTCTGTAAGGCAATGAAGCGATTCATTTCATTGTCCTCAACCAATAAAATGTTTGGGGGGCGGGTTTTGGAATAATCACCCGATCCTGCAATATTCTCTTGATTCTCCACATAATCGGACTTAGGCAACACGACATCAAAGGAAAAATGAGTCCCGGAATTCTTTTTACTCTTTACAGCCAAGTCTCCCCCCATTAGGCTAACCAAGTCTCTTGAAATAGCCATTCCCAGACCCGTTCCGTCAAATTTTCGGGTACTTGCTGTTTCTTCTTGTGAAAATTTATCAAATATTTGAGCTAGAAATGATTCAGACATCCCGATCCCGGTATCCTTGACATCAATTTTCAACTTTTGAGCCTTATCGAAATTATCAACAACAGAAACTTCCAGGGTAACAGAACCTTTGTCCGTAAACTTAATGGCATTACCGAGCAGGTTTAATAAAACTTGTCGAATACGAACCTCGTCTCCCAGCAGGAATTCATCAAGATTAGGATCAACTATGGACTCAAACTCCAGGGCTTTATCCAGCACCTGGACTTCCATCATTTGAGTAATATTCTCAATCAATTTAGAGAGTGAAAAAGGCGAACTTTGGATTTCGACTTCTCCGGACTCAATTTTTGCCATATCTAGAATATTGTTGATAATATTCAACAGATGTTTAGCAGCAACTTCAGAGTTTGAAACGAAGACTTTTTGTTTAGATGAGAGATCCTGACGGTTTAATTCCCGAATCATACCGATAATCACATTTAATGGGGTCCGAATTTCATGACTCATATTGGCTAAGAACAAGTCCTTGGCCGAAGCTGCGGCTTCAGCCATGAGTTTGGCCTTTTCTAATTCTTTCTCCATCTGTTTTTGCTCAGTAATATCCAGATGAATGCCCACACTACCAATCAGTTTTCCCTGGTCGTCGTAATTCGGGGCACCACTGATGAACCACCACCGTTTATCTCCTTGTTTATTGACTGCTTGAATTTCATATGTATCAGATTGCCCATGCTCTCGCTTCTTCGTTTTCTTAAATATCGTATTGTATTTCTCTTCAGGGATAAACAAACGGGTCGCGACTTCGCCAATTAATTCATCAACTGTATAACCGGAGATATGGCAAAAACTTTGATTGGCGTATTGAATCACATCATTATTATCCACTTCAATGAGACCGAGATTCATATTAGCAATAATATTCCGATATTTTTCTTCCTGTAATCGAATCTGCCTTTCCCACCCCTGGCGAATGCGCACATTTATTAACATTTGAGCAAAAAGAAACAGTAAATCTCTAACTTCTCTAGAATAGTCTTGATAACTCTTTACGGCATCAAACCCAACAAACCCAATCAGTCTATCCTTATGAATCAGAGGTATTGAAATAGTACTCTTGATATCTTGCTCTTCCAAAATCTTTTTCAACCCTCCATGTTTATCCTCGTCCAATTCTCCCACATTATCAACAATATAAGCCTCACCCCTTTTATGGTTTTCAACCCATTCAGGAATCATTTTAAGGGGTACATCCTTTAAATTATCAATTTGAGGTTCTATTCCTTCTTGGCACCACTCAAAGGTGTTTATAGCTATATCATTGATGAAATTATAATCAAAGATGTAAACGCGATCTGCTTTAACGAATTCACCCAGCTTTTGCAGCGAGTGATTAATAGTGGCATCGACATTGGTCAAATCTAAATTAATATAGGTATTAGCGATATCAATAAGGATCTCCTGTAAAATGACCTGTCGTTGAAGGTTTTTCTCAGCTAGATATTGAGACGTTCGCTCTTTCAGGACCCCATCCAGTCGAATGGGATTTCCCTCTTCATTAAACACCCATTTCCCTTCATTACGAACCCACTTTACTTCACCGGTATGAGTGAGAATTCGGTGCTTAACAACATACTTGCCCTTCTGCACCAACTGATCTTTAATAAAATGCAGCGTATGGTCATAATCCTCTGGAGCAATTGCCCGCCGCCACCACGAATCGTTTGAATACCACTTTTCAAGAGGTTCTCCAAATAATTTAATAGCTGAAGGCGTCGCAAAAATGAGTTCATAGTCTGGAAGACTCGCCGACCAAACCACATCAGATATCTCATTCAAAATGCTCTCGACTCGACTTTGCGTCTCTGTCAGCTCTTGCCTGGCCTTTTTCCGTTCCGAAATATCTCGAGACTGGGCCACGAGAAGACCTTGTTTCCGCCATGGAATGAATCTTGCAGTCACCTCGACAGGAAACTGCTCTCCAGTTTTTAGGTTTTTATTGATTCCCTCCATCTTGAAAACCTCTTTTTCCTTCACTTCCGCTACATGAGCATCCCATTCTTCTTTATTAGAAAATAGCTCTTCGAATTCAAAAACCTGATACTGGGAGCAATCTTCCAGACTAACACCCAGGCGATTTTGGGCGGTCTTATTAATATAGAACAATCGACCATCCTCATAGGCGACCTGCAGTGCATCGGACGATTCATCTGCCCAGATTTCAAGAAATTTTCTCCGTTCAATATTTCTTTGCCTGGCAACGGTATAAACCAGTGCTTCCAAAAACGTCTTAAGAACCTCTATTTTTTGACTCTCTAATTCTATATCCTGATAACAAAAAACCACTTCGGTATTGGAATACTTCCAGCCGAACAACCAGCCATCTTGCCATGGATGAAAAAACCATCCCGTATCCAGCTGATCCAATTCGAGGGTTCCCTGTGGAATCGATAAAGAATTGCGATCGCGTATTATGGCAAAATTAGGCTCGGAAATCAATATTGTATCGCACAACCATATCGTAATATCTGCTTCACAAAATTCATGGATGAGGTTCAAGCTCGATTCCACAATCTCCTTTGAACTGGGTAAAATAAGTACGGAAAAGGCCTGTTTCGTAAAATCGTAAGACTGATTTTGATCCCCCCTGATCTGTCTTTTCATAATTATTGTTTATTCTCTCATTGATGCCTATCACTTCCCAACTCTATATACTTCGCAAATTAAATTTTGTAATCTATCGGCCTTCCTCGCGTGCTTCTAAACTCTAGCCAACCTTGACCTTACCTTTGAAGATAATAATAAACTATGTTTATTTAAAGGATTGATTTAGTTTCTTGAGATTGATAAAATAATTAGCTACTTTTCCAATTGGAAATAAAGGCTGGCAGAATAAATAGGATTCCTAAATTTTCGCTCAGAATTCCTTCATTTCTCAAAATTGAACTCCTATTTTTCAGCGCTATATTTATTCGACTACATCTTCTATGATTCAAACTGCGCATCGAATTCTCAATAATTTACTACGAATCATTAAGGTTACCCTTACTACGGGCTGGATCTCTATACTTATCATCGGAATCATCGTGTTTTTGCTTACTCAGATGGAGCAAGGGAGTGCTCTTTTAGTATCTCTGTTAAACTCACCGGGCAATATGTTTCTATTCATGATTTTGATCATCGCCCTCCTTTTAGTGATCGGGCATTATCCGATTTACTTAATGATGTGGAGAAGGGACCATTCGGTATACCGAACTTATGAAGCGCACAAACAGCCGGTGGCCTGGAACATGAAAGAAATATGGGGAGGACTGGGATGGATATCGTTCCGCGAAGAAAATGAAAAGCGGTCAAACACATTCTTATTTCGTCAGGTCAATTACGTCAGAGGTGTATTGGGCCTTACTTTTATACTCTGTCTCAGCATCATTTTGAATCATGCCATCAAAGCCTACATTTATGAAGATTTCCCCAACTTTTGGGTGAGTGGGATTATTTTTGGTCTATTGCTTATCATTCATACAAGCCTTCATAACAATAGGTTTCGCATTCTGGCACTTCCAGGATCCTACGCTATTATGCATAGAAGTATTTTCTTTCTCTTTTGGGGGGCAACCGTTACCGCCGTAGGAGCGATTATAAGTTCTATCGCATTTGAGCAAGGTTGGAATTCATTCACGTTTATTTTCTTCATTTTGCATTGGGCATTCATAGGTTTACTCTATTGCCTATTCAAAAACTTTAGATCCGAGTTGAAATTCATCCCTTATCTGTGGCCTATTTCAAACCTGGGGCACCACCTCACATTTATAAAGTTTAGCGCCTTTCTTGGCTTATTGGCGTTTTCTATTTTTTTCCTCAGCCAATTTACTACCCTTTTTCATCCCCTTGTTATTTTACTTAGCTTTTTGCACCTGATTTACGGCGTATTTATCGTCATTCTAAAGCATCGGTTTTACTATATCTCCAATCCCTACCTTCGCCGACATAAGTTTGCTCGCTTTTTCTTTTTGTATCTGACCCCTGTGCTTGCCCCCTTGGCCATCGGGCTAATCTTTATCGCCGGCAAGCTCGGTAACGACCTTCACCTGCTCCCGGGAACGGAAAAAAAGGAAAGTATTTCTCTTGAAGAATTTAAGCAGCGCTTTTATAGCCATATAGACACCACATCCATTACAGACTCTACCTTGTATTTTATCGCCAGCTATGGCGGGGGCTTGAAAGCCAATGCATGGAATCTGATGGTTCTCGACAGCTTGTCTCAGTTTCAAGGGCAAAACATTCTCAATCAGACTGTAGCCATGTCGGGAGTATCAGGCGGAGCTTTGGGCCAACATTTCCACGCCAGTTTGGAATCACAAGATTGGAGCCGAAATCAAAAACAAGCAATTATAGATGAAATTGCGCGTTCCAATATGCTTTCTCTGGATATCGCATGGTTACTGGGTTATGATTTAGTCCGCGAAGCTATTCCGTTCGCCAGTTTTAGTCATCCGGACCGCGCTGGTAAAGCCATGGAAACCTATGCGAAAATACTTCGGGATTCAGCGATCTTAACTACAGCCTATCAAGAATATTGGGCGGATCTTTTTCAGAAACAATATTATCCCATTCAAATGACGAATGCCGCCGGAACTCATCAGCGCCGGGGAATCGCATGCTCGGTAGAATTGGATGATTTTCCAAATGTATTTCCGAATGCTGATAATTTATGTGACCTGGGTGAGAACCAATCGCTCTCCTATGCCGAAGCGGTATCTAGCTCTCACCGTTTTCCCGTCTTCAGTCCAGCCGCCAAAATTGAGGGTAAAGGCCATTATGTGGATGGAGGCTATTTTGAAAACTCGGGCATGTTGACTTTGCTCGATCTATTTATGTATCTGCAAAAAGACCCCCAGTGGGTTTCCTATTTTAAAAATTGGACTATAGCATTTGTCCAAATTCGAAATGACAAACAGGCGTTTTTGAGATCAAGATTAAACATAAATGAAATTGAAATATCTGAAACAGGAGAAAGTAAAGAATTATTTTCCATTCTCACCGCTTTGAATTCAACCCGTCATCTACCCATGTATATTGAAGACCGTTTGCAGTCCCTACCGATGGAGAATTTTACCTTTTCCGCTATAGACCTCCCCTATCGATTATCTTCGGAAGAGGTAGAAGAAGTTTTAAAGGCAAAAGAATTTCATCCCCAAAGTCAATTTTTAGTCGACAGTATTTTAGCAGAGGCCAATGCAGAGATAAAAGGCGCCTTATCAAACCATCCCTATCCCGAATGGGGAACCATTGAACCCCCATTGGCTAGATTTTTATCTCAGCCCGCTGTAAATTACATGCAAATTATGCTTAAGCACGACACGCTTTTGTTTTCTGACTTTCAGAGTAGCCGGCACCGTCAAAAACCTATTGCGCAGGACCAGTAATGAAAAAAGCCCACCCGCGTCAGCGAATGGGCTTCAAATTGGAATAAAAAAACAATTATTACATTATGATTTCGAGGAAGGATCGGGCGTATATCTGAGGTAGTCCTTCACTTTGCGATATCCGGTAAACTTTTCATCTGCCTCAGCATCGCTGATACTCGGCGAAATAACAACTTCTTCCCCATGCTTCCAATCCGCTGGTGTTGCCACACTATGATCGGCAGTTAGCTGTAAGCTATCGATTACGCGAAGAATTTCATCAAAATTCCGACCCGTTGAGGGAGGATAAGTTAAAGTAAGTTTCACCTTTCGATCCGGACCTACTATGAAAACCGAACGTACGGGTACCTTATCAGCCGCCTCCGGATGAAGCATACCATATAGTTCAGCTACTTTACCATCATCAGCAATAATCGGATAGTTCATGGTGGTATTTTGCGTCTCATTAATATCCTTGATCCACTCTTTGTGTTCATTTACTGGATCCACGCTCAAGGCTAGGATTTTCACATTTCGTTTATCAAATTCACCTTTTAGTTGCGCAACACGTCCTAATTCCGTAGTGCACACCGGCGTATAATCAGCTGGATGCGAAAATAAAATACCCCATGAGTCCCCTAAGTAGTCGTAAAAGTCTATTTCTCCTTCTGTCGTTACTGCTTTGAAATTTGGAGCTTTGCTTCCTAATTTAATGGCCATAATTTATCGTATTTTGTTTTAAGTATGTAACTATAACTCTGTGACTATGATTAAGTTGAGTGAATTGTGTTAAAGAAATGTGAAGGTGTGCAAACCCTGTAGAGAAGTATTTGAGACAATCAAATCTTACTGAATTCAGGTGGAAAGATGGATCCATTCCGTCTACTTCGTTTTAAGAGCATGAGGGATAGAAGCGATAGTGACGAGGCGGACGGACGTCAATCATCGAGATGGCTGGCAGCCAGGCTCGATGATGCAGCCGTAGAGCGAGGAGGTGACCGAATGGAAACCCTACACAGCCATACGGATGCCGGCCGGCCGGTTCGGCACTACAAGCGGATAGCCCGACGCCAAATGCCCAAAGGGCAGTTGGGGGGCATGCCCAAAAAAGTGATATCCAAAAATTAAATCTCAACATCTGAAGGAGATCTACCGTAAAAATTTGATAATAAATCCAGAATAATCATACCCAAATTCACTTCTTCTTGCGTTAAAGGCCAGAAATCTGTACTTTCACATTCCAATATGACATGGTATGAGCCCGAATACACCTTTACACTTTTTGATCCTTTTTATATCCCTCAGTGCTATCCTTTCCTGTGGTCAAAATGGTGATAATCAGGAAAATCAGGCATCTACACAAATAGCTGAGGATATACAGCCGCTATATGGCTACCATCCCGATAGCTTTTATGCGGTGCTAAACACGGTAGAACCCAATCAGTTTTTGGCTGACATTTTGCTTCAAGAACACATTTCTTATGCGGAAATTCATGAACTCGTGCAACGCACAGATTCCGTATTTGATCCACGTGATATCCGTTCGGGTCGGTCGTATTGTTTCTTGTATACGGATAGCTGCGTGCGACCTGATCTCATGATTTATGAATTATCTCCCTACTCCTATCTGGAATACGACTTGCACTGTTTGGATGTGCAGCGAGTCAATCGGCCGATAGAAACCAAAATACGTCGAACAGGCGGCAGAATTGATGGCTCACTGTGGCTTTCACTGGACAAAATGGGGGCTCCAACTTCGCTGATTGCTAAAATGGAGGATGCCCTGGCCTGGTCGGTGGACTTCTATTATATTCAGCCTCGGGATTCCTTTTTCCTGCTTTATGAGGAAGAATGGTCGGGAGATGACTTTTTAGGTACGGGCAAATTGCTGGGCGCTTACTTTGAGTCCGGGGGGCAAGAACACTATTCCATTTGGTATGAATCGGAGAACTATCATGGATTTTTTGACAAAGAGGGCCGCCCTATGAAAAAGGCGTTCCTCAAATCGCCGGTGTCCTATTCCCGGATCTCCAGCCGCTATAATCCCAGGCGCTTTCACCCGATTCAAAAGCGCGTAAAGCCTCATCTGGGCACGGATTATGCCGCCCCCAGAGGCACTCCCATCCGAGCTGTTGCTGATGGCGTAGTAACCAAAGCCTCATACACCCGCGGTAATGGTGTGTATGTCAAGATCAGGCATGACAAAACCTACCAAACCCAATATCTTCACATGACAAAATACGCTCGAGGTATCTCACCCGGGGTAAAGGTGCGTCAGGGACAAACGATTGGGTATGTCGGATCGACGGGCCTGGCCACAGGACCTCATGTTTGCTTTCGCTTTTGGAAGAATGGCAGACAGGTGGATCACCTGAGAGAGAATCTGCCTCCCCCGGAGCCTATGGCCCGGGAGGAACTGCCTCAGTACTATGAAAATCGCGATAAAATATTACAATTGATGCATCCTGATCACTCCATGGAGGCAGACTTGTCTCCTATTTTGTAAATTACTCACCCTGAGAAAAATTGACCATGGCCACTGACCGGCTTCCACTATCTGTGATTATTCCGGCTCAAAACGAAGCCGATCGCATAGGACGCGGATTAGATTCTGTTCAATTTGCAGATGAGATTCTGGTCATCGATAGCTTTTCAACAGACAATACTGTCAAAATTGCCCAAAGTAAAGGTGCGCGAGTCATTCAACAAGAGTTTCACTATGCTGCTTCGCAAAAAAACCGAAGTATTCCTCAGGCCGCTCATGAATGGGTGCTTATCCTGGATGCAGATGAATGGATCAGTGAACCCCTCAAAAAAGAGATTATTGACCTGCTTCAGAAAGGGCCCGACAAAAAAGGCTATGCCATTCCTCGCATCAATTATTATATGGATCAAAAGGTGAAATATTCAGGCTGGCAGAATGATCAGGTCGTCCGATTCTTTCATCGCGATAGTGGCAAATACAACGACAAGCGGGTACACGAAAAACTTATCGTTTCAGGCCCGGTCGGGAAACTCAAAAACCACATCCACCACAACACCTACCGATCGTTTCAGGATGTTTTGCGGAAGGTCAATCAATACTCGACCTGGAAGGCAATGGACAAAGTGGATAAGGGGAAAAAGGCTTCTTATGCATCTATGTTTTACAAACCTGTATTTACTTTTTTCAAATCGTATTTCCTGAGAGCGGGTATCCGGGATGGAAAAGTTGGCTTTATCATTAGCGTGATTACTGCGGGCTCTGTTTTTTTGCGGCAGGTGAAAATCTGGCGGATACAAAATGGAGAAAAAATGAGCTAAACCATGAAGGCACCTCCTCCTCGCACTATATATCATCTTTCGACAGCCCGATCATGGCGGGGAGGTGAGCAGCAAATTTACAATCTGGTTAAACAACAAAAAGAAATGGGTCTGAAGCCTATCGTCTGGGCTCCGAAAGAATCACCGCTGCTGTGCCGGCTGCAAATGGAAAACTTCCCAGTAGTGGGTTATCCACATCCTATGTCGATCAATCTCCCGCTTATTCTGAAGCTCAGAACGTTTATTAAGCAAAGTCAACCCTCTATTCTCCACCTGCATGACTCTCATGCCCATACTAATGGATTGCTCTCCACTTTAGGACGACCTCAACCGCCACCCATTGTACTCCACCGACGCGTTCCTTTTCCCGTGGGGCAAAGCCGGCTGTCGCGTTGGAAATACAACCACTCCCGAATCAAGCGGATTATCGGGATATCTCAAAAGGTCATAGACGCCATGCAAATCTGCCTTCGACGAACGGACCACATTCGAAAAATATACAGTGGCATTGACCCTAGCGCACTTCAGGTGTCGCAAAGTGGGGTATTTCGCCAGGAGATCGGGGCAAATCCCGGTGATATTCTCATTGCTCATATTGGTGCCCTGGCTCCTGAGAAAGGATTCAAAACGTTTCTACAGGCAGCGGCAAAAATCAACGATAGGATATCCCATCCTGAAAAAATACGCTTTCTACTTGTCGGGAAAGGACCGGAAGAAGCCGCCCTGAAAAAAGAAGCGCATAGGATGGGACTCAGGAATGTAATTTTCACAGGATTCGTGGAAAATATGGCTGCCGTTTATTCAGATTTGGACTTACTCTTGTTTTGTCCTGAGCAAGAAGGTCTGGGCACAACAGTCATCGAGGCCATGATGGCAGGAACACCGGTGATCGCTACCCGAGCCGGGGGGATCCCCGAACTCATTCGGCATGAACGCGAGGGGTGGCTAAGCGAAATAGGGAATGCCGATGAATTGGCTGAATATGCTATTCATGCCTTACAAAACGATCAACTGCGGAAGCAGATGGTGGAGGCCGCGAGAGATCGTAGCCTTTTATTTACAGATAAGACTATGGCCGAAAAAATAGTAGACGTATATCGTGAAATCTGGTAATGCTACTCCTCCTCACCCGAAAAATAATGTGTAATTCGCTGAGCCAGGGCCGGTCCCACCTGTTCAGCAATTTCAGTTTCGGCCGCTTCCGACACCTTTTTCACTGAACCAAAATGGGACAATAGCTTTTGTCGACTTTTGGGTCCCACCCCTTCTATTTTTGTCAGCTCACTGACCGTAAAGTTCTTCGACCGCATATGTCGATGAAACGTAATGGCAAAGCGGTGGGCCTCATTCCGCAGATGCTGAATCACTTTCAGCGTCTCGGACTTCTTATTGATATACAGGGGAACAGGATCGCCAGGAAAATAGATCTCTTCTAATCGCTTCGCTATGCCTATTACAGAAATCTGATCCAACAACTCCAATTCGCGTAATATCCTTACCGCAGCGCCCAACTGCCCTTTGCCACCGTCAATGACGACCAACTGCGGAAGTGGCTTATCCTCAGCTTTCAATCGCTTGTATCTTCTACTCACCACTTCTTCCATGGAGGCGAAATCATCAGGACCCTCCACGGTTTTAATATGGAATCGACGATAATCTTTCTTTGATGGCTTTGCATTTTTAAAAACCACACAAGACGCGACGGGATTCGTGCCCTGTATATTCGAGTTGTCAAAACATTCGATGTGGGTGGGCAAACGATCCATTTGAAGGTCTTCTTTCATCGTCTTCAGAATGCGTTCTGCCCGAGAGGCTTTATTTTTACGTGCTTGTTTCTGCTGTTGCTTTTGCTGCTTAAAGTAAAGCACATTCTTTTTAGACAAGTCCAGCAATTTCTTTTTATCGCCCCTTTGCGGCACAGTCCAGTCGGTTTCCTCGAGCAGCAAATCCAATTCGAAAGGCACCACAATTTCAGGCGCATAATCCGAGAATCGTTCCCGAAGATTTAGAATGGCCAGTTCCAACAGATCCTTTTTATCATCATTCAGATTTTTCTTCAGTTCCAGAGTGTAGGTATTGATCATTACCCCATTCACCACTTTGATATAATTTACAAAAGCATGCGTATCATCATCCGCTATGGAGTATACATCCAGATCCTGAATGCGTGGATTCACCACTGTTGATCGACTTTGATAGTCCTGAAAGGCTTCCAACCGGACCTTCCATCGATGCGCTTCCTCAAAATTCATCTTCTCGGCCTCCAGCTGCATTTGCCGTTTTATATGTTGTTTCACCGGACCGAAGCGACCGCGCAACATATTTTTCACCTGATCAATTTTCTCCATGTAATCCTGTTCCGACTCATGTCCTTCGCACGGTCCCATACAATTGTCAATATGGTACTCCAGACAGACCTTAAACTTTCCCGCATCAATATTTTTTTCTGACAAGTGCAACTTACAGGTTCGAAGTGGAAATAATTGTTTGATCAGATCCAGAACGATTTTCGCCTTGTATTTTGAAGTATAGGGGCCATAATACAGCGATCCATCCTTTTTGCGGCGCCGTGTAAAAAAAACGCGCGGAAACCGTTCCTTCTTCACACAGATATAGGCATACGATTTATCATCACGAAACATCACATTAAATTTCGGCTGCAATTTTTTAATCAGTGTATTTTCCAATAACAGCGAATCGTGCTCAGACTCTACTATAATGAACTCTACCCTCTCTGCAGACTTCACCATTGTCCGCGTCTTATAGGCCTGATTTTTCCCCGCCGTAAAATAACTACTGACCCGATTTTTCAGATTTTTCGCCTTGCCCACATACAACACCTCCTCATCCGAATCGATGAATTTGTACACCCCCGGCTGTTGCGGTAGATAAGGAAGTAAGTGTTCTCGATAATCTTTCGACGTCATAACGCAATATTAGCAAC